>JAYVZM010000324.1:0-22758 GCA_043783345.1 Verrucomicrobiota bacterium | reverse complement strand
CCGCCGGGAAAAGGGGGTCGCGCGAGGGGAAAGAGTTGGTTTTAGTTTTTGTTCAGCTCTTCACGGTCATGCTGTTGTTGACCGAACTCACGCCGCGGACGTCCTTGGCGAGCTTGGTCACGAGGGACTTTTCCGCATCGTTGGCGGCGACACCGGTGATCACGACCACGCCGTCGTTGGTGGTCACCTTGGTCTTGAGCGCGCTGGTCGACTTGTGGCTGAGCAGGGCGTATTTCACCTGCGAGGTGATGGAGGCGTCGTCGATCTTCTCGCCGATCGTCTCGCCCGGGGCGGGCTGGTTTTTCACGACGATCTCGTTTTTGACCGCCTTCACCCAGTCGATCTCCTTGGCGTAAACCTCGGTGAGTTCCTTCTGCGCCGCATTGTCGGCGGTGCCACCGAGGGTGACAACGCCATCCTTCACCTCCACCGTGGTGGTGGTGGCGCTGACGTTGGCCTTCACCAGCAGCCGGCTGCGGATCTTCAAGGCCATCCATGAATCCGAGTGCTCGGGATAGGTGGACTGGACGACGATTTCGTTGTTCACGCTTGTGACGCCCGGAAGATTCTCCACGGTGTCGGCGGCGAGGGCGCGGTCATCCTTGTCCTGGACGGTGCCGGTGAGGGTGACCACCCCGTCGTGCGCTTTCACCTTCACATGGTTTTCGAGCACCGTGCGGTAGTTATAGGACGCCTTCGCGGCATCCTCGATTTTGCGGTCGGTTTCGGAGGAGGCGAGCAGGGCCAAGGGGCCGGCGATGAACAAGCAGAGAGCTGACAGATTTTTGATTTTCATAAGACTAGGGGGCGGAGAATACGCGGGTGATGCCCCAGCCGCTATGGGGCGTTGTCCTACCGGCGGGAAACGCATCGTCACCGGCAAGCACGGGTCCACTAACCGCAACCCCGGGATCGGTTCCGACACCGCGAAGCCCGGCGCCGCACCTCAGGCTTGTATGGCGGCGCGAAACGAACGGCGACGCCCGACGATTGCTGCCAGGGCCAGCGCCCCCGCGAGGAGCGCATACGTCGAGGGCTCGGGAATGGACGTGATCGTATTGCTGGCGCCGACGAAGGCCAGTCCGCCGCTGTAGCCCGAACTCACTCCGATGAAATCGAAGGTGTTGCCCGCGAGCGTGATCGTGCCGCCTGATCCGGTCAGCGCCCGGCCGTGGTCGATGGTGGCGCCCGCGCCGAAGTCAAAGGTTGAGCCGCCGAGGATGTTGCCCTCGAAGGTCGTGCCGGCCCCGATGGTCGTGGCGGTGCCCACCTGCCAGAAGAGGCCGTCGTTGGCGACGCTGTTCGCCGCGAGATTGGTGAAGACGACCCTGGCACTGGCCGCCGTGGTGAAAGTGCTGCCGATTTGAAACACCCAGACGGCGTTGCTCTGGTTTTGGGCATCGAGGGTGAGCGTGCCGGTCAGCTGGGCCGTTGTGTCGAAATTATAGACGCCCGGCGCGAGGACGATCGCTCCCGCATCCGTGCCGAGGATCTTTCCGGTCAAATCCACGGTCGCCGTCATGGCGGCCAGCCCGTTGAAGGCCTTGGTGAAGTCCGTCTGGTCCTGCGCGGTCATGCCGCCCTCCGAACCGTTAAGGATGAGGGAGCCGGCGCCCGCTCTACTGGCCCGGCCCAGGTTGCCGGTGATCGTGGTGGCGCCGTTGATCGTCACAGTCGAGCCGGCCATGACCGCGTAGTTGCCGGTTGAACCGAGGATGGTGGTTTGGGCCCGGGCGAGGGTGCCGGGCAAAAGGCCGAGGCCGATCAGGCCCAACACGCTCGCGATCCGGCGGGGGCTGAATGGAAATGGAACTGTCGATGAACGATTGCGGGGGCGCGGAAACAGGCGGTTTGTTTTCATAAGCTGGGAGAAGGAGGGTAGGTTTCCGGCGCGGCCGCCGCTATGGGGTGTAACCCGCAGGCGGCAAATGCGGGCGGACAGCTCCGCTCACTCCTGCACCGCGGGGATCCGTTCGCTGGCAATCCGGCGGCCGTCCCGACCTAGACGATCGTCAGCTGGACGCTGCATTCGATGACACCCGCCGCGATCGCGTAGCGGGTCAGGCCGGCGGTGTCGTGGATGTTCAGCTTGTCCATCATGTGCTGCCGGTGTTTTTCCACCGTCTTGATGCTGATGCCGAGGGTCGCGGCGACCTGCTTGTTGGCCGACCCTTCGGCGACGAGTTGCAGCACCTCGGATTCGCGGGAGGTCAGGCGGGTGGCATTGGGCTTGAACAAGCCGTCCCGCTCGCGCGGCCGGTTGCGGGCCTGGAGCAGGCGCTTGGCAATGGAGGGGCTGAAATACGTGTTGCCCTTGGCAACCTCGCGGATCGCCTTGGTCAGGACCTCGGCCGAGGTTTGTTTTTCCAGGAAACCGGCCACGCCGGCCGCACTCATGCGCTCGATGTATTCGTCGTCGCTGTGCGCGGAAAGGACGATGATCTTGGCGGCGGGATTGGCGGCGAGGATCTGCCGCGTGGCCTCCAGGCCGTTGAGCACCGGCATGGCGATGTCCATCAGGATGACATCGGGGCGCAGCGTCTGCGCCATCTCCACGGCGTCGCGGCCCGTGCGCGCTTCGCCGACGATGATGAAATGGCCGTCGGCGTTCAGCAGTAAGCACAGGCCCTGCCGCACGATGGCGTGGTCTTCGGCCAGCAGGACCGTGATTTGTTTGAGGGGGATCATAAAGGTTTCTCCGGTTCGAAGGGGATTTCGGCGCACACCGCCGTGCCCCGGCCGGGCGCCGACTCGATGAGGAGCAGGCCGCCGACCATCTCCACCCGCTCCCGCATGCCGAGCAGGCCGAGGCGCCGGTTGGTTTTGGCCGACAACGCTGGGGCGACTTGGAACGACTGGCCGTTGTCCTGCACCTTCAGGCGGACCGCGCCGGGAATCTCGGTGATGCACACGGTGACCGCGCTGGCCCGCGCGTGCCGGGCCACGTTGGTGAGCGCTTCCTGCGCCACCCGGAACAAGACGGTGCGCAGGGAACTGTCGAGGGCTTCGAGCCCGCTGAAGGCGGTTAGTTTGATCTTGAGTTTGGCCCGCGCCGCCACGCGTTTGCTGTAGGCGTGGAGGGCCGGGATCAGGCCCAGGTCGTCGAGCACCGCCGGTCGCAGCTCGCGGGCGAACCGGTGCACCGCAGCCACGGAGTTTTCCACCAGCCGTTGGGTGCGGGCGATTCTCGTCTTCAAGGCGGGCTGGTCCGCCGGGGTGCCCTGGCCGAGGGCGGCGAGTTCGACATTGATGCCGACCAGCGTTTGCACGACCTCGTCATGGAGCTCCCGGCTGATCTTCTTTCGCTCCTCCTCCTGGGCCGTGAGGATCTGGCGCGTCAGGTGGCGGAGCTTCCGCTGCATGAACTGCGATTCCAGAAAAAGTTTTTGATAGTGCTCCCGGCCCTGGCGGATGACCGTTTCGCCGGCCTTGCGCCGGGCGATTTCGCGCTCCAGCCGGCGGTTGCCCTTGGCAAGGGCCGCGGTGTGCAGGCGCAGCGTCGCGTTGCGCTGCCGCAGGTGCGAATTGGTCTGCCGGGTGGCGCGCTGCGCCGCCTCGAGGGGAATGAGGGCCTGGGTGAAGAAATCCCCCGCTCGCTTCAGCGCGCCGTTGTGCGGGTGGGCGAAATCGAAGGAGGGCGCCAGCGCGACTATCGCTTGCTCATGGATGATCGCGAGGTCGAGCGTGGCCAGCCCGCCGGCCAGAGTGGCCCGGCCCAAGCCCTGCGCCCGGTCGCTGGGCTGCGGATGTTTCCCGCCGAGGTGGGCGCGGAGGGCCGTTAGGTAGCGGGCGGACAATCTTTGACGGGCATTGCTCAACAGTCGGGCGTGGGGGTCGGTCATCTGGGGTGGGATCAGCCGGCGGCGGTCATTGTCTAAAATCGATTCCGACGGGCTGAGTCCCGTCTGTGAGATCGAGGCGTCCGTCTGGCCGTCATTAAACACTTGTCCAGGCCGCATGGCGATAAGGTGAAACCCTACCGCCCGTCGGCGCAGGCGCCGCTTGCTTCCGCCGGGTCGTGGTTGGGTGGGCTCCGAAGAAATGGATTTTCCGGGCCGAAAACCCGCGGCTTGCGCTTGCCGTGCCGGCCAGGCCTGCGCCTACTCTCCCCATGGACTCGCCGCACATGCGTCCGCCCGGCGCGGGCTGGCTTCACGCCGCCGGTGCGCGGCTGCTCGTGCGGTGGCCGGCCAAGATGCTGGGCACCACCCTTGGCATGACGGTGTTCTTCATCGCCTATTTTGGGGTGCTCAATCACCCGCTTTTTCCCGTTCGCGTCATGCCGCTCACCGTGATCGACCGGCTGGTCGGCTTCCAGCCCGCGGTGCTGCCGCTCTATCTGTCACTGTGGTTTTATGTGTCGCTCGCGTCCGCGCTGGTGGCCGACCGCCGCGAACTCGTGTCCTATGGCCTGGCCGCGGTCGGGCTCAGCGTCGTCGGGCTCGGGATTTTTCTTTTCTGGCCGACGGCGGTGCCGCCGCCCGGGGTCGACTGGTCCCAGCATCCCGGCTTTACTTTTCTCAAGGGCGCCGATGCCGCGGGCAACGCCTGTCCTTCCCTGCATGTGGCCTTCGCCGTGTTCAGCGCCATTTGGTTCGAGCGGCTGCTCCGGCAGTTGGGCGCCGGGCGGGGCGTGCGGCTCTTCAACTGGCTGTGGTGTCTCGGCATTTTGTATTCCACCATCGCCATCCGCCAGCATGTCTTCCTCGATGTTCTCGCCGGAGCGGTGCTCGGGGCAATGGTCGCCGCCCTGCATCTGCGCTGGCTGCGCAGCCCGGTTTGAACCGCAAAGGCACGAAGACACAGAGAACCCGCGATATGGTATCTGCTCTTTGTGCCTCGGTGTCTTGGTGGTTCCCCCTCGGTCGTTTGAAAATCGATGGCGCGCCACGAACAATTTTATGCATCCCACCTCAACGCTTGAAGCCAGTCATTCGGTCGCCTTTTCCTCAGCCATGACTCGCCACCCGGTTCTGGTTTCGCTTTTCGCGGCTGGCCTCGACCGGATCGCTACCGACATCCGTGGGCCTTCGGGCTGCAGCAGAATCAGGCCGGGGGTTGGTCGGCGCAGGTTACAATTTGCCTGAATCTGCCGGCCGGCTAGCGTCGGGTCATGCCAGTCACCACCAGCCTCGCCGCCCAGTTGCGCCGGTTGTCCGCTCGTGAAAAGGCGGCGGTCGCCGACCACCTCTGGCGGGAGGCGGAAACCAAGTTGGGGCCGACCACCGCCCAGCTTGACACCCTCAACTCCCGGGCCGCCTCGGCGCTCGCGCCTCCGCATAAATCAAAGCCAGCGGGTGACGCAGTGCGCCGATTGCGGCGATGAAGCCATTTCGTGAAGCCGAGGGTTATGCCGGCGATCTGCAGGCGGCCTACGATTATTACAGGAGCTACAGCCCCGGTGTGGCGGAGCGATTTTTGAAGGCCTATTCCCGGGCGGCAAAATTCATTGCACAGAAACCGCTGGCCTGCCGGCTCCGGCGGCAGGGCTGGCGGGGATCCTGACGCCATCCAAGTCCGCCTGCTCATCCGGGAGATTCGGGAAGTAGAGGCCTGATAGTGTTGGGTGTCGTTGCGTGCGGGCAGACTCAAGGGCCCACCAGCTGCTCCGGGGTCGGCACGATGCACCGGTAGCCTTGATCGCGCAACCGTTCGAGCACGCAGCGGATGGCCTCCACGCGGATCGCCGCCGGCACCCGGGGGCCTTCGTGGAGCAGCAGGATCGCGCCGGAGGCGAGGCCCCGGGTGGCCCGCGCCGCCACCGCCTCGGCGTCGCCGCGCCGGCGTTCCAGTCCGCGCGCACTCCAGCCCACGCAGGTGAGCCCGCGGGCCCGGAGGGCCGGGGCCAGCCAGAGATTCTTGATGCCCGCGGGGGGACGGAAGCGCGCCGGCCTCACTCCGGCCTCGCGCAGGGCCGGCAGCGCCGCGTCGAGTTCCCAGCCGACGCGAGCGGGGGAGGCACCCCAGAAGGTCGCCAGCGGATGCGTGTGGGTGTGGTGCGCCACCTCATGGCCGGCGGCGGCGATCGCCCGGATGAGTCCGGGGTGGGCGGCGGCATTTTTTCCGATCACAAAAAATGTCGCCCGCGCACCGTGGGCCGCCAGCAGTTCGAGGATGCGCGGGGTGTCCTCGGGGTCGGGGCCGTCGTCAATGGTCAGCCACACCTCGCGCCGCGGGGTCGTGAAGCGCCGATGCATGCGCACCAAGCCCTGCGCTTGGGGGGCGAACACATGGTAGGCCAGCAGGAGGTCGGGCCCGACCCAGAGCGCGAGGGCGGCCGCGGGCGCTGTCGCGCCCACGAGCAAGGCCGTCACTTTGCCGGCCAGGTTGATGCTGATCAGAAACCACACGCGATGAGTCTGGCCCAACGGGGCATTGCGCTCAAGCCTGCGATGGAAACCGTCGGCCGCCGCTCAGAAGGCCCAGCCGTAACCGAGGGTGAAGCCCAGCGCGTCGATCCCGGGATTGGGTTTGGTCATGCCGCCGTTCGACATGTGCTGATACATGATGCCCGCGCTCAGCCGGATGTTTTTGGCGGTGACATGCTCGAGGCCGCCCCGGATGAACCAGTTCAGCGTGAAGTCCTGGCCCAAGCCGCCCTTGATGCCGCGCGAGTCGGTGACGCCGAAGCCGCCGCCCGAGCCGGTGAACAGCGACCAGGCGCCGGTCTTGTCCCACCATTCGAGGGACGGCGAACCGGAGAATCCCACGTAGTGCGATTCCGGCCCGCTTTGGATGAAAGTGCCGATCAGGGTCAACCGGTGGCGGACCACGAGCCGGGATCCGTCAGAAAACCCCCAACCCAAAAATTCCTTGGAGCGCCAGGAGAGCTGGGTGGGCACCAGCCGGTAGGCGAAGGGCGTGCCGGTGCCAATTTCCAAGAGCACGCCGGTTTCGACGTTCAGTGCGCGCGATTCCCAGGGCCGGACCGGCTCGGCCGCGCAGGCGGCGACGCTCAGGACGGCGCCCAGCAGGGCGCTCTTGATGGAGAGGTGCATGGAAGGGGAATGTGCGCCCGGCGAAAAATAACCGATACGGCGCGGACCGGCGCACTTTGGTTGACCCTTGGCCGGTGGCAATGGGGGATTTGGTGGATGGGTTTGCCCGCCGCCCACCAAATGGGGCAGCGTTCGGGGCGCCGGTCGGCCGGGAGGGGCGGTTGGATTCGCTGGCGGAGATATGATGTCCCGGCTTGTCGCGGGGCAAACCGCCCTCCAACTTGACGCCACGACCAATCCAATCCATCGCCGCATCCGATCATACTTTGACGGACCTTCTGCGCCTGACCATATGCTTATCTAAATCATGGGAGACGTCACTCAATCATCTCGCCGTCGCTGGGCGAAAAAACCTCTGTTCCTGGCCGCCGCTGCCGCGGCAGTCATTTCCCTCCTGGTTTACGGGGCAACCCGGGCCGGACTGCGGGAAGGGGTGGACGCCGTGATCGTGGGTTTGCGGGAAGCCGGCCCGCTGTTCTTCTTTGTGGCGATGGCGGTGTTGCCGGCCGTGGGCTTCCCGATGATCGCCTTCACGCTGGCCGCCGGGCCGCTATTTGGCCCGATCCTGGGCACCGGCTGGGTGATCGGGTGGTCATTGGCGGCGGTGGTGGCCAATCTTCTGCTGACTTACTGGCTGGCAAACCGGGCCCTGCGCCCAATGGTGAGCCGGCTGCTGACGTATTTTGATTTCCGCCTGCCGGACACCAGGGCGGGCGGCGCCTGGCAGATTGCCTTGATTGTGCGCCTGACCCCCGGTCCGCCCTTCTGGGTGCAGAGCTATCTGCTGGGCCTGGTTCGCGTGCCCCTGGTGCCGTATCTGGTGGTCTCGACCTTGGTCATGGCCGGCTACATTGTCGCGCTCGTGGGCGGCGGCAAAGCGATCGCCGAAGGCAACGGACGGATGGCCTTCGCGGCCGCCGGGATTTTGGTGGCGACAGTCGCCACGCTGCAGTTGTTGCGCCAGCGGACGGCCCGGCGGCGGGCCGCGGCCTTCCAGGCAATCCCCGTCAAATAAATTTCCATGTTCACCGCCACGGCCGAATTGCCTCGCTTGAGAATCACCTTTGGGGCGGACGAGACGGGCGTCTTTGACGCCGGTCTCCCCGTGCTCGCCGGCGAAGCGGTGGAAAATCTCTTTGGCGCCGCCCACTCCGCCGGACGGGCCGGTCCCCTCGCGCTTTTTCAAACCAAGGACTGGCTGCTCGGCGCCGCCACCGTGCCGCTGGCCGCGGATTTGGACGAGACCACGCACCGGCTCTACGCGGCCATCTTCCAGGCGACCCGCGGCTGGCACCTCGCGCGCATTTGGAACTACGTCCCCGGGATCAACGAACCCGATGCCGCCGGCTTGGAGAGATACCGCGTCTTTTGCCGGGGCCGTTCGCTGGCGTTCGAGGAGCACCACGGCCAGGGATTCAAGGCCCTGTTGCCCTCCGCTTCCGCGGTCGGTTGCAAGTCCGAGGCATTGACCGTTGCCTTTGCGGCCAGTCCGCTCCGGCCGCGCCACGTGGAGAACCCGCTGCAGGTGCCCGCCTACGACTATCCCCACGAATACGGGCCGCGCGCTCCCAGCTTCGCCCGGGCGACGGTGGTGGCCGGACCGCACCACTCCACGGTCTTCATCTCCGGCACCGCGGCCATCCGCGGGCACGCGACGGTCGCGCCGCACAGCCTGCGCCAGCAACTGGAGTGCGCCCTGGAAAACCTGCACGAAATCTCCGGTGCGTGCGGGCTCGGCTCCGACCTCGGCCAGGGCGGGGGCTACGCGCGCCACTTCAAAGTCTACGTCCGCCATGGCGAAGATCAGCCCCGGATCGCCGCGGTTTTGGAGGAGAGGCTCCTGGTGGGTGCCGATCGCGTTTCCTACCTGCAGGCTGATATCTGCCGCGCCCCGCTCCTCGTGGAGATTGAGGCTTCCCTTTTTCGGTCACAGCTTCAGCAATCCTCAGGGGCCATAACTCCACCACCTGCATGAAATCAAGCCTCCGCCTGTTCGTGGCAGCTCTGCTGCTGCCCGGCTTCGCCCTTGCCTCCAGCCTGACCAACGCCGACATCATCAAGATGTCCGAGGCCAAGCTCGATGAATCAATCATCCTCACCGCCATCGACAGCTCCGAGCCGAAATTTGACACCTCGGCCCAGGGCCTGATCGAACTCTCCAGCGCCAAGGTCCCGCCGGCGGTCATCTCCGCGATGATCAAGCGAAACAGTCAGCCCGCCTTCCCTGTGGCGGCGCCGGCGGTCGGTGCCCCGCCCGCGGTGGCCGGCGCGATGATGTCACCCTCCGAGGTTTTGATGGTGGATGGCGACGAGACCAGGCCGATGCGTTACCTCAATCCCCAGGTGCGCACCGCCGCCCGCGGGCTCGGTTTCGGCGGATTCGCCAGCTATGCCGTGCTCCGCGGAGTCCAGGCCAGCGCCCGCATCAAAAACCCGCAGCCCGCCTTCCTCATCTCCGTGCCCGATCAGGCTCAGGCCGAAAGCTACATGACACTCGCCAGTTTTGCCGTGCGCAAAAACAACACCCGTGAGGTCATGATTGGCGGCGGCTACATGAGCTACTCCAGCGGTGTTCATCCCGACCGGATTATTGCCGTCGATTCCACGAAGGCCACCGACCAGACCAAGGCCCAGAAGGGTTTCACCATCTACAGGGTTTCCCCAAAAAAAGCCCTGCCCGCGGGTGAATATGCCGTCATTCTCTACACGGGAGAGATGCAGAGCCTGGTGTCCGCCTGGTTCGCCGGCTCCGGCAATTCCTACTTTGATTTCGGCGTGGACCTCTGACCCAGAGGTTCCTCCTGCAGCGGCGGGTTTTTCTCGCAATCTAGCCGAACACCACCGTCTGCAGCGCCCGCGTGTCGGGCTTGCCGCGGGCGGTCAGGGGCAGCGCGGCGACTGCGATCAATTTCTTGGGGATTTTCCACGCCGCGGTATCGGCAAGCAGGGCGCCGCGCAGCTCGGCCGCGCTCCGTCCGGTCACCACGACAGCCCCGAGGATCGGCTCAGCGCCCCCGCTCACGCCGGTCCAGACCTCCTGCACTCCCGGCAACCGCCGCAGCCGTTCGGCCACCTCGGCCAGATTCACCCGGCGCCCGGCGATCTTCACCGTCGTGCCGCGCCGGCCCAGGAGCGTCACGCCGCCGCGGGCATCCAGGGCCGCGCGATCGGGCATGATCCACGCGCCCAGTTTCCCGACCCGCCGGCGGTTGCCCTGCGTCAGCACCGCGGCGCTGCTGACCAGGAGGCGCGCCCCGCTCTTTCCGATCAGTTTCACGCCGCGCAACGCCCGCCCCACGCCGCCGCGCAACGTGGCCGCCCCGGTCGCGTCATACGCGATGCCGCCGGTCTCGCTTGAACCGTAGAAACTGTGCAACCGCCGGCCAAACCGCGCGGCGAAAGCGCGCGCGACCTCCAGCGGCAACGGCGCGCCGGCGGAGATGGCCAGCCGCAAACCCCGCAGAGCCAGGTCCGACGCGGCGAGCGCGCGCCACATGGCTGGGACACCGGGGAACACCGTCGGGCTCCAGCGCGCAAAATCCGCCGCGATGGCGTGCGGCAGGGGCGCGGTTCCGCAGACCAGCGGAATGCCCTGCGCGAGCAGCGGCACGGTCAGGTTGCCCAGGCCGTAGGAATGACCGAAGGGGATCAGCGCGTAATTCATATCGCGGCGCCCGATGCCCATCGTGGCTGTCACCTGCCGGCCGTCGGCGAGCAGTTGGCCGGCGGTGAACACGAGCGTCCGTGGCGTTCCCGTGGTGCCCGACGTCAGCTTGATGAGGCAGACCTCGGGGTCGCGGTAACGCCGGGCGCCCGGCAGGGCCGCGAGCTTCGTTCCGTCCCACCAGAAACCCGCGCGCAGCGCCACGGCCAGCCGCCGTTGCGCCAGCGGCGGCTCGGCCGCATCGAGCGGCACGGCAACGGCTCCGGCCTTGAGCAGGCCCAGGAATATTTCCAGCCAGCCGATGCCGTTCGGGGCGGCGAAGACCACGGCACGGCCCTTCAACCCGGATGATTTCTGGAGCCGCGGCGACCTCGCCGCGGTGGTCGGGCGTTCCGCGGCGACCTCGCCGCGGCTCCAGTTTTCAACATGCGCGGCGAGCCACACCGCGGCGCGGGCGTCGAGTTCGCGAAAGGTCACCGCCGTCCCGTCCGCCGCCTGCACGACCGCCCGCTCGCCGCCGTGCCGGCACAGGGTTTCTTCCCAGGCATCAAGTAGGGCAGGTCTCTGACCTGCCTTCGTTGTCGGTCGCATCAAGCGTATGATTGGCGGGTCGGAGACCCGCCCTGCTCCCGGCGCTCGCTGGCGATGTTCATTCGCTGCGCTCATGGCTTTTTGCCCAGCGCGGCCAGGTGCTCGAATTCGATCGCCGCCAGCGCCGCGATCACCATCAGCGCCACGGTCGAGCCGAGCGCGCGCACCACGGGGATGCCGCTCAACGCCAGCACGCCGAACGAGGCGGCGGTCGTGAGCGCCGACAGCCGCACCGACACCGGCGGCGGCTCGTGCCGGTAGGCCGAGGTGGCGGAAAAGATCGAGTAGTTGTGCGTCAGGCACACGCCGAGGAAGGCCCCGAGCAGGTGAAACAGGTTGAGCGGATGCCCGAGCCAGCCGAACCAGCCGAACAGGCCCAGGCAGGCCCCGCACGGAATGGCGAAGATCCGCGCGCCATCGCGCCAGCCGTAGGACAGAAACACGCCGGCTCCGACGATGGCGAGTCCGGTCAGGCTCAGCCACAGGGCGGACTGGCGGTAACGGCTGAAAATCCGGTTGAGCGACTGGAGCTGGCTCGCGCTCACCGTGTGCGTCTCCGCCGGCGGTGCGCCCGCCGGCGCCGCGCGGGCGACGGTCACAAACCAGCTCAGCGGCCGGCCTGTGTGCAGCAGCATCCCGGCCGGGCCGATGAGTTTTGCCTGCAGCGCGGCGAGCGCCCCGGTCAGGTCGGTTTCCCTGGCTCCGGTGGTGTGCCGGGCGTAGGCCGTGAAGAACGGGGCGAATTCCGCGTCATCGAATCCCGCCGCGACCAGGGCTGTCCGCAACTGTCCCGCGAATTCCGGGTGCTGCTGCCCGAATCGCACCGCCTCGCGGTGCGCCTCTCCGGTCGGCGCGACGGCACCGAGTCCGGTGGTCTGGGTGCGGCCGCCGCCGGCGGTGCGCAGCCACGCCTCGAGTTTTTCGAGGGCATCGCGCGCCGCGGTTACGCTGGCGCCGTAGGTGAGGTAAACCGTCCGGTCGGCCTGCTCGCCGAAGAGCCCGCTGATCCGCGCGTTCTCGCGGGTGAGTTCGGGCGAGGGGATCTGCAGTTCGCGGATATCGTCCTTCCACTGGAGCAGCGCCAGCCCCGGCAGCGCGACAATCCACGCGGCGATGAGCAGCCGGCGGACGCCGCGGCGCGCGCCGGCCGTCAGTCCCGGTCCGCGGCGAAACACCCGGGCCTGAAGGAAGGGGTCCCGGACGGTGGAAAAATAGATGACGGCCGCCGCCAGAGCGCAGACCAGGCCGGCGCCGACAAAGACGCCGAGCTGGCGGATGAAGGGCAGCTCGGAAAACAACAGCAGGGTGAACCCGGCCACGGTGGTGAGGCAGCTGGCGAGGAGCGGCTTCGCCAGCCGGCGGACCTTGGCCCAGTAGTCCTCGTCCGGCCCCGCAGGGGGCTGCATGAAGAGATAGAATCCGTAATCGATGGCCACCCCGGTCAGCAGCGAGCCCACGACAAACACCATGATATGCAGCCGCTCAAAGGCCATCGTCGCGGCGACCCAGGCGCCGAGCACGGACAGCAGCACGACGGGGATCAGGTGCAGACCGCGATGCACTCCGCGGATAAAGGTGAACGCCACGGCCAGCACCGCCGCGAGCGAGAGCGCGTTGAGCCAAGTGACCTCGTGTTCGATGCGCGCCCGGCTGGCGGCGGCGAAGCGGTTGACGCCGGTGTAGGCCACGGCGAAACCGGGATACTCCGCGCGCACGCTTGCGGCCGCCCTTTCGATGGCCGCAAAGGCCGGCGCCTGTCCCGCTTCACTGAGCGGCGAGGCGGCCAGCCGCGCCCACACGAGAGTGGCCTGCCTGGGGCCGGTGGCCGCGGGCTGTGCCAGACCGTCCTTCAGCCGGTCGACTGCGCTGGGCATGAGCAGCAACGGATCAGCCGGAATCATTTCCTGGAAAGCAATGGCCTCGGGGGCGGTCAGGAACCGGCCGAGCGTTGCGGCGGTGTCCCGCGCCAGCCAGTCGGAAAACCCAGCGGGTCCGCCGCCGGTGGCGGCATAGGCCGTCGCGTGTTCGCGCAACCAGAGCGGAAACAGCAGGGTGAAACGCTGCTCGAACAATTCGCGGCCCATCGCGTCGCGCGCGGCATTGTCGCCCAGGACCATCACCTGCGCGAAGGCCGGTTCGCGCCCGAGCGCGGCGGCGAAGCGCTCCGCCGCCCCGGCCGGCGCGGGCTGGCCGGCCGGAGCGGTCAGCTCGAAGAACATCGTGCGCGACTCCGCCTCGCTCGCGAGCGAGCGGACCAGGGTCAGCTCCGGCGCCTGCTCGTCGACGGGAATGAGGTCGAGCACGTCGCTGGAAATCTTGCGCGCATAGTCGAGCCGCAGCAGCCAGGCACCGCCGAGCAGCGCCGCGGCGGCGAGCACGCTCCAGCCCAGGAGTTGACGGCGGCGGAAGGTCATGCCGGTCAGCGGAAATACCGCCGCAATTCCTCCGCAGTGAACGCCGCCGGCGGACGCGGCGGCTCGATGATGATCTCGATGGCCTGCCGGGCTGAGCGCCGGATCTCGATGCGGCGGATCGTGGCGGCCTCGCCGGTGACGGTGATCTGCCCGACGCTGCGGCGCAGGGTTTCGGTGCGCGGCACGAGGGCCAGGGTCCAGGCGGCGGGCTCGCGCTGCCCATAAAGCGCAAAGTCCTTCTCCAGCGCGGCCAGGTCGAAGCGGAGAACATGCCGCAACGCCTCGTTGGCGGCGGCGGCGCGCGGGTCGGCGGGTGGCGCCTTTTCCCCGGCGGCGGCGCGGACCAGCACGCCCCGGTCGTCGAGGATGACCGTGCGCTCCTCGGGCGCGGTGTAGTGCAGGCTCAGCCCTCGGACGGCGGAGACGCGCACCTCGCCCTTCAGTTCCACGGGCTCCTTCTTGAAGGGAAAGAACCGGTGCTCGGTGAAGCCGGCCGCGATATCGGCGTGGTGGGCGAAGGCTTCGCTCAGGTCGCTCCACGCGGGCGCGGCGGGGGCCAGCAGGTGCGCCGGATTGACGAGGTCGGTTTCGGCCGCGAGTCCGGGCAGGCCGCAGACAAGCAGCACGGCCAGCGAGACGCGCGCCTGCCATTGCCGGCGATGGCGCAGCGCGGCCGGCCAGCGCCAGAGCAGCAACTCGGCGAGGAGCCGGGTGTGCAGCCAGACGAGCGTGGCATTGTCCCGCAGATAGTGGAAATGGGACACGCCGCCCTCGGCGCGGGAAAAATAGCGGACCGGGGCCGCGAGATTCTCCGGCGGCACGCCCGCCCAGCCGAGCCGGACGGCCGCCTCGGTGTCAAAATCGTAGCGCCGGCCGCCGCGCCGCGACCCGAGCACCGCGAGCAGCGGCGCCAGCGGATACACCCGGAAGCCAAACAGCGGATCGGCAATGCCCGGGCCCAGCAATTCCAGGCGCACGAGCCCGACGCTGAGTTTCCGGCCGTGGAGCCGCTCGGCGGGGATGTTCGCGGGGAAAATCGGCCGGCCGAGGATCAGCGCCTCCGGCCGGCGGAGCGAGGCGGCCATGAACTCGGCGATGCTGCCGGCCGGGTGCTGCCCGTCCGCGTCCATCACCAGCGCGTGGGTGTAGCCGCGCGCCCGGGCGGCCTGGGCGCCCGCGAGCACCGCCGCGCCCTTGCCGGAATTGCGCGACAGCACGAGCACGGTGAGCGCCGGCTCGGTCTGCGCCAGGTCGAGCATGGGTTGTTCGCTGCCGTCGGTGCTGCCGTCGATGACAACCATGACCGGTTGCCAGTGCAGCAACACTTCCGCCACGACGGCCCGCAGGCGCGGGCCGGTGTTGTAGGCCGGCAGCAGAACCAGATGGGTGGAGGAAGCGGCCATGGTCGGAGGGAAAGTGCTGGGCGTTCAGGAAAGGGCGCCGGGCGCCGGCGCGCAAGCCGCGTCGGGGGCGGGCCGCGCGCGGAACCAGGCTTCGATGCTCGCGGTCAATTCGGCCAGGCTGGCCGCCGTGTCCGTGGGGATGAGCGGGCCGGCCGTCACCTCAATGTGGGCGGGAAACCTCGGCAGCCGCCACCAGGTGCAGCCCTTGGTGAGGACGTCGGAATCGGTGGTGATGCGCACGAGCTGGATCGGCACGCGGGCACGCCGGGCGATGAGGACAAAGCCAGGCTTGAAGGGCAGCAACGCTGCGCCCGGCGGCGTGCGGGTGCCCTCGGGGAAAATGACGAGGAGATGGCCGGCGGCGACCTTGGCCGCGGCCCCGCGCACCAGTTCGTGGCCGCCGTCGCTGCCGATATAGCCGGCGCGACGGGCGGCGGCGCCGAGCACGGGATTGCGGCGGATGGCGGGCTTGAAGATGCACACGGCCTCGGCCAGCCGCGCCAGCAGGCACGTGATGTCGATCAGGGCCGGATGGTTGGCCACCAGCACGAGCCCGCCGCGCGGCCAGGGGCCGAATCCCTGGTAGCGCACGTGGACCAGCCGGCATTGGTCGCACCACCAGTGGAAGAGGGCAAAGTGGCGATGGATCAAACGCTGGAAAAAACGCTCGGTGCGTTCGGTCGCCGGCAGCCAGCCGGCCAGCCAGCTGACCAGACACAGCTCCAGCCCGCCCACGGCGAAAAGCAGCAGCGTGAGGTAATAAGCCGGAAGATGGTAGACGGAGCGGAGGGACATCAGTGCAGCGAGGGCGCTGCGGCTTCAGCAAACAAAGGGCCGGCAGTTTTCATTTTTTGGGTGGAGTAGCACGCTAGCGAAAATTGGCCGGCGCCTCCGGGTTGAGGGGAATGAAGTTGAACCACAGGAAGGGATGCTGGCGGACCAGGGTTTCCAACTGGGCGAGCACGGCCTGAAAATGCCGCCGCGCCGCGTGCGTGTTGGCCTCGCGGCCCGCAGCCGGATCGGGCGTGAAGACGGGCGAGGCGTAGACACGCAGCACCTGTTGCGCGGCATCCGGCACGGCGGTGCAAAACACCACCGGCCGGTCGAACAGCAGGGCGAGATGGTAGATGGTGAACGGGAAGAGGCGGGGCGCGCCGAGGAAGTGGAACGGCTCGGCCTTCGCGCTGAACTCCAGCCGGTCGCACTTCAGCGCGAGCGAGTCCCCGGCCTCGATCGCGGCCTTCAGGTCGAAGAGCAGGCGGGCGGGATCGTTGATCCAGAGAAACGACACCTGGCTGGCGAACCGCTCGCCGAGCAGGCGGGTGTCGGTGGAATTGCCGACGCGCAGCCGGAGGATGGAAACGCGCCGGCCGCGTTCGCCCAGCAGATAGCCGAGCAGGTCGGAGCCGCCGAAATGGAACGTGCCGAAAAGCGCCGGCCGGTCCGAGCGCACCAGCGCCTCGAAGGCCGGCTCGTTCTCCGGTTCCAGCGCGCAGCGCACCGGGGCGCCGCGGCCCGTGCGGAGCATGAGCATCAGGACATCGGTGAGCGCGAAGAAATGCCGCCAGACCTCGCCGAGCCGCGCCGGCCGGCCGAGGACGACGGCGAGGTAGGCGCGCGAATGCGCGCGCTGCACCGGTAAAAACGCGACCGCGACCCAGGTGCCCGCCATCAACAGCGGACGGAAAAACCAGCGCGGCCACCACCGCTCCGCCCAGGACAGGAAGCCGCAGCCCCAGCTCGGGCCCAGATTGCGCCGGAGGGTGGATGGCGCGTTCATAACCAATCAAGCGTCCACGCGCCGCCGGCACCGTGCCAGCGCAGCGGCTGGCGGCCGGCGAGCGCCAAGGCAAAGGCTTCCAGTGTCGGGGACGGTTCGTCGGTCAGAGCGCCCGGCGTCAGCGCGACGCGTCCCGCTGCACCGCCGGATTCACGCGTCAGGAACGCGGCGAAGGCGAACGGCCGGGCCGAGGCCAGCCCGCGCTCCAGCATCCAGGTGCCGCGTTCCTCGCCGCCGACGAGCGCCACGCGCGGCGCCGGCTCGAGCAGCGCGGTCAGCAGGGCTTGCTCCACGAGCCGGTCCCGTCCGGCGTGGGGCCAGAGCCGGGCGATCGGTTGTTGCCGTCCGATCAGCACCTGCTGCACGCCGCCGGGATGAATGGACGTCTGGAAAAGCATCGGACTGGCGTCGGGAAAGCTGGCGAGAAAATCCTCCAGCGCGCGCGTCTCGGCAAAGGTCGACGCATAGACCAGGGCATCGGCCGGCCCGAGCGGCGCGCCGTCGAGGGCCGAGCCGATGAGCAGGCCGAGGTGGGTCATCCGCCGCAGCGCCGTGCGCGGGAATTTATCCGCCAGCCGCACCCGGGCACCGGCCGCGGTCTCGTCCCCGGCGGGCAGCTCGACGCGCACGTGATGGAGGAAGCGTTCAATCATGGGTGAGCAGCATCGCCGCGTGGGCGCCGCCAAAGGCGTTGCTGGTGAGAATGGCGCCGTCGAAGCCCGCGGCGGCGAATGGCTCCAGCGCGACGGTGTCGGTGAACCCCGGCGCCCCACCGCCGACCGTCCCGGGAATTTTCCCTTCGGCGCCGCGCAGCGCCGCCACGGCGATCGCGAGTTCGACCAGCCCGCAGCTGCCGAGGGTGTGGCCCAGGCTGCCCTTCCAGCCGGTGAGCGGCGCGCCGGGAAATTGCCGCGCCAGGGCCTCCGCTTCGAGCCGTCCGGCCTCCAGCGTGCCGGTGCCGTGGCCCTTGACCCAGACGCGCCGGCCGGCCGCGGCGGCGGCGATCGACGCGGCGCAGACGGCGAAGCCGGCACCGTCCGGCTGGTTGCCGGTGAAGTGAAACATCTCGTTGTGCAGGGCGTGCGCCGCGAGTTGGAACGGGGCGTTCTGCCGGCCGGCAGAACGCGTCAGCACCGCAAAGGCGGCGCCGTCGCCGAGTCCGATCGAGCCTGTGGCGCGCACGGTATAGGGGGCGGGCAGGGCGTCGTTGAGGATCTTCAGGCTGTGGAATCCGCCGGCGACGAACGGACTGACAAAATCGAACGAGAACACGAGCACGCGGTCGGCCAGCCCGGCGTGCAGCAACCGCGCGGCGTGGGCCAGCCCGAGGTGGGCGGTGACGCAGGCGTGGGAGAAGACGTGGACGTGTTCGCCCCAGCCGAATTCGCCGCGGAGCAGCGCGACGCTGGCAAAGGGGGTGCCGTGGGCGAGGTGGCGCGCGTCGTGGTCGCGGGTGAAGGCGTAGAGGCTGCCGACACCAAAATTGCTGCTCGTGACGATGACGGGCGTGCGGGCCGCGCCCCACGGCCCCGGCGGAATGACGGCGGCCAGACCGCGCAGGCCCGGCAGCCAGCGCGGCGGCAGGGTCTCATCCATCGGCCCGGTCAGCGCGAGCGGCACGAGATCGCCGCCGTCGCGACCGAGCACCGGGGTGAGTGCGAGGGCGCGCCGGCCCGCGAGCAAGGCGGTGGCGGTGGCGGCGGCGTCACCGAAAGGGGTGAGGCAGTCACAGGCCGCGAGGCCCACGGGCAGTTGATCGGCCGGCGCAGGCATGCGGGGCGCTCAGGCGCCGGGCAGGCGCGAGCGGAGGTAGGCGGCGAGGGTGTTGACGCTGCCCAGCGCCTGGCGGGATTCCTCGCTGCTGCCGATCTTGACGCCGAATTCCTTCTCGATTGCCAGCACGAGTTCGAGCGCGTCGATCGAGTCGAGACCGAAGCGCGGCGAACCGATGAGCGGCTCGTCGTCGGGGATGTCCCCGGGCTGGACGTCATCGAGTTTAAGCGTGGTTATGATCAGGGTCTTGAGGCGGGTAATGAATGGATCGGACATCGGCGACAGTTGGAAGCAAGACATTACTTCGGCGGCTCGGCCCCGGTGGGTCCGCCGGCGGCGGCGGTGTAATTGGCGGCAATGTAATCGGTGAGCCGGTCGGCAATGCGCACGAGCATGAGATTGTCCGTCGTGCCGAAGGTCCACGCCCCACCCATGGCGGCCGCGCGGGCATAGAACATCGGGGTGGCGATCACCTGGCCGGTCTCTTTCTCGGTGATCTTGGCCGTGAGGATGACAGCAGAGCTGCCCGCGAAGGCGCCGGCCCAGAACCGCGAGCCACCGCTGATGAACTTGATCTCCGTGACCACCGGCGTGATGACGAGCGTCCGGACCAACGGGGCGGCCGCCCCTGCGGCATTCCAGTCCTGCAGCAGCGGGTCGGCCTTGAGCGACACGTTCTCCTGAATCTTGACCAGCGCGCGCTCGTTGGCCTCCTGCCCGGCGTAGGGCGGAACGAGCGCGATCTTCGCCAGCTCGAACCGGTTGAAGGCGGAGAACTTCTCCACGGGTGGAGGGTTGTGGGTGATATCGGTCGTGATGTGGGTCACGCAGCCACTGAGAAACGCGGAAGCCAGCAGGAGCCCGGAGGCGAAGCGAATAGGATTCATTGTTTAAACGGAATTGAGGAGCTGGCCAACGAAAGGGGTTTCGGCAGGACGGCGGAGGAGGTGACAGACGTTGCTGCCGCCGAAGCCGCTGCTGTTGTTGAGCACGAGGCGCGGCGCCTCGTCGAGCGAGAACCGGGGGAGGTCGAGGCCGGCGCACACCGGATCCGGCTCCTCGAGATGCGCGGCGCCGGGGATGAAGCCCTCGTCGATGGCCAGCGCGCAGAAGGCCGCCTCCATGGCGCCGGCGAGCGAGAGGCCATGGCCGGTGAGCGCCTTGGTGCTGCTGATGCGCGGCTTCGCCCCGCTGGCGGTGAACACCGCCTGCAGCGCGAGCGCCTCGGAGCGGTCGCCGGCGGGCGTGGAGGTGGCGTGGGCGTTGACGTAGTCGACCTCGGACGCGTTCACGCGGGCGTCGGCCAGCGTGCGGCGCATGGCCTCGCGCAGGCCGGCGCCCTCGGGGTGCGAGGCGGCCACGCTGTGGCCGTCGCCCGCCTGGCCCCAGCCGACCAGCTCGGCGTAGACATGCGCTCCGCGCGCCCGGGCCAGGGCGGCGTCCTCGATGATGAGCGCGGTCGCCCCGCCCGTGCCGACAAAGCCGTCGCGGCGGCGGTCGAAGGGGCGCGAGGCCGTGGCGGGATCGGGGTTGCTGGAAAGGGCGCGCAGGCTGGAGAACGAGACGATGCTCTCGGCGGTCATGTCCTCCGCGCCGACCACCAGCATCCGCTGCTGCCGGCCGAGGCGGATTTCATCCATGGCATAACCGAGCGCGTGGCTCGAGGAGGCGCAGGCGGAGACAAAGCCGCAGACCGCGCCGGAGATCCGGTAGTGCGCCGCGAGATTGAAGTTCAAGGTGCCGGCGATGGAGGAGACGATGCCCATCGGATTGCCGCGCTCGCCGCGGGTGGCGTGCATCTGGTCGAGAAAATGCCCGAGGAGAAAGGGCGAGCCGGCCGAGGCGCAGAACAGCCCCGTCGCGCCGCCGGTCAGTTGCGCCGGTTCCAGGCCGGCGTCCGCGAGCGCCTGTTGCAGCGCGCAGAGCGCGTAGACGCCGTGCGGGGCGAGGCCGCGGAGCAGCTCGCGATCGACGGAGAAATTGTCCGGCCAGCGCCAGTCGCGCCAGTTGGGGGTGGGAAAGGCGAAACCCTTGACCGTGCCGGCGACCTTGACGGGCAGATTGGGATTGTCGAAGAACTCGACCGTTTCAAAGCCGTGCCGCAGTTCGCGCAGGCTGCGGGCCACGGCGGGGCGGTCGTGACCGATGCTGGTGATGAAACCCAGGCCGGTGATGACGGGGAGCGGCGGCATGCCAGGCGGGGCCGCGTTCAGCGCGTCGCCGTGACGGCCACTTTGCGGCGAATGAACCCCCTCAGGTCGTCGAGCGAGCGCACCTGCATGATCTCCTCGTTTGTGATGTTGATGCCGAACAGATCCTCGGTGAAGAAGACCACCTCGGTGATGGCCAGGGAGTCGAAGCCGAGGTCGTCGATCAGCCGGGTGTCGCCGGCCAGATCGGCCAGCGGGACCTTGGAGTTGCGGGGAATGAAGTCCGCCAGGATGGCGAAAATCACGGGATCGAGCCCGGCCGGATCGCCGTCCGCCTGGAACCGGTGAAAGGCGGCGCGGGCCTCGGCGGGCAGGTGTTTGATCCGGTCTTCCTGTTCGGTGAGGGGGCGGGCCTTGGCGGGGGAGGATGGGCGGGGTGACTCCATGATTGACCTAGGTGAATGAGGGGGAACGGCGGCGGGATCAACCTCAACCCGCCGGAGCGGCCGGACCGGCCTTCACCGCCGTATATTCGCTGAAGAGACCGAGGACGGTGTTGCGTTTGACCTCGGCGAGACCGGCCGAGCGCAGGGCTTCGAGGACCGCGGCCGGCGGCACGCACGCGTCCATGGTTTCCCAATAGTAGCGCATCATGTCGCGGGCATCCTTGCTGCGGGTGAACAGCCGGGTGAGGAACGGATAAATGCGGCCGAAATAGAGCCGGAAGAAAAAGCCGGCGAGGCGGCCGGCGGGCTTGGTGATTTCCAGGATCAGCAGCTTGCCGCCGGGCTTCAGGACGCGGCGATACTCGCGGAAGGTTTCCTCCAGGCTCGTGACATGCCGCAGCGCGTAGCCCATGGTGAGAAAGTCGAAGGAATCGGCCGCCAGAGGGATTTGCTCCGCCCGGCCCAGCACGAAGCGCGCCGCGAGTTTGGACCGGGCGACAGCCAGCATGCCGGCGCTGGGATCGAGGCAGGTGATATGTTCCGCGGTGCCGAGGATTCTGGCCGCTTCGACCGCGACCAGGCCGGTGCCGCAGGCCACGTCGAGCAAATGATTTCCCGGGCGCAGCCCGTGCTGCTGCAGCGTCCAGCGGCGGTAGGCCGCCCCGCTGCGGAGGAAACCCCAGTCCACGACGGCGTCGTAGTGCTTGGCACCCCGGTCGAACAACCGGTTGACGAATTCGGGTTTTGCCTCGGGCGTGGCGTAGTGGTTGGCCAGCGTGGGGTG
The DNA here is from genome assembly GCA_043783345.1 of Verrucomicrobiota bacterium. Lineage (GTDB taxonomy): Bacteria > Verrucomicrobiota > Verrucomicrobiia > Opitutales > Opitutaceae > Lacunisphaera. The sequence continues at coordinate 755 of JAYVZM010000324.1, read as the reverse complement.
GGGCAGCATATCTGGAAAAGGTGGTCCAATGGCATTTAAACACCAGCTGAAATCCGGGTGATCCCGGTGTCAGAACAGGGCGGGCACCGGCGATTGCCGCGGAGGCTGAGCGGCGACCGGCAGTTGGGATGCCTGACGGCGGATGAAGCCGGCCAGGCTGGCGATGCTGGCGAAGGCCAGGTGCGATTCCGCGGCGCTGTCGATCGAGATCCCGAACTCTTCCTCGACGCAGATGCCGAGTTCAAGGGCATCGAGGGAGTCCAGCCCGAGGCGGCCGCCGATCAAGGGCTCGTCGTGGGTATAACCGGCAAACTCCCGCTCGCTCAGCCGGAATTTCCGGGCGAGGAGTCGCCTCAACCGCGCGAGCAGAATGTCGTGATCGTCAATCGGGTGGTTCACGGAGGGAGGCTAACAAGAAAAACAGGGTATGGGCATGGGGTAATGACCCACTTGGTCCGCGGCGCTGCGGAGGCCGGCCCGGGCCGGCTCGCGTCATCATAGGTTGGGCAAGCGGGCAAAGCGGGTTCGAACCCTGTTCCACTTTGGGGTTAAGAGGCTCTTTTTTGGCCGGGGCCATTTTCGCTAGAATGAAAAAATGGCTACCATACCTTTTTTCGATTCCCGGGCGGGCGCCTGCCGGCGGAGCGCCGGTGTCGCGCTGTTTTTTATCGCGATTTGTTTTCCGGGCCAGGTCGCCGCGCAGTTGCTGACCCGGCATTCGACGCTTTTGGGCGACCCGCAGACCAATGGGTGGT
>JAYVZM010000323.1:0-3869 GCA_043783345.1 Verrucomicrobiota bacterium | reverse complement strand
TCGCTCATGGATTGGATCGATTTCTCGAGCTACAATCCCCCCGTCGATGCGCTGGAGACCGTGCGGACCATCAACCGCAGCATCCGGCTGCCGCGGGTGATTTTACTGACCTTCTTCGACAAGCTGCCCTGCAAGGAGCTGAAGCTCACGCGCAACAACGTCTTCGAGCGCGACGACGAGCGGTGCCAGTATTGCGGCCACACCTTCCACCGCGAACAGCTGAACCTCGACCACGTCATCCCGCGCCACTACGGCGGCAAGACGACGTGGGAGAACATCGTGTGCTCGTGCATCAAGTGCAATTCGCGCAAGGCCAACCGGCTGCCACACGAGGCGCACATGCGGCTCATCCGCAAGCCGGTGCGCCCGAAGTGGCGGCCGGTCATATCGCTCGTGCTGGGCAACCACGGCCACGAGAAGTGGAAGGACTTCCTCGACGTCGCCTACTGGAACGTCGAACTCGAGGAGTGAGCCCGGCGGCCGGGCGGCATCGAGCTTCATGAAGTTTCACGCAAATCTGCTCCGGCTGGTCCTGGCGGGCCTGCTCTGCACCGCCGCCTGGGCCCGCGACGAGCAGCGCATCACCAAGATCAACGAGGCCATCAAGTCGCTGGAGGCGGTGATGGCGGACAGCAATTCGCCCGCGGCGGACCGGCCGCGGTTGCAGCACAAGCTGGAGGCGTTGAAGCAGGAGCTCGGCATCATGCAGGAGCGCGAGGTCATCGAGGCCCGCGAGCGCAATCTCAAGGCGGAGGTGCGCACCCAGACCCGCGAGCTGCTGCGGGACAAGTTGCAGACGATCGCCGCGGACCCTGCCGCGTTGGAAATCCGCCTGCGCGAGTTGGAGGTGAGGCGCCTCAAGGCCACCGAGGAGCGCACGGCCCTGACCAACCAGAAGGAGGATGCCGCCCTCACGCAGACCGAGGGCCGGCGGGCCGAGCTGGACGAGCAGCTCTTCACCAAGAACGAGGAGATCCGTGCCATCGCCCTGCAGCAGGAGGCCGCTGAATACGAGGCGATGCTGGTGCGGCAGGCGCAGAGGCTGCGCGGTCATCTCCGGATCGAGGAAACCAGCCTGGCCCAGCCGTCGCTCCGAGCCTGGTTTGACAAGGGCCAGGAGCGGCGGAGCGACACGACGCGGGACCGGCAGCTGGCCGCCATGGCCGGCAACGTGCACGAGAATCTCCGGGTGAACGAAGCCGGCCTGACGCTGGCTCGGCAGAAACTGGCCAAGTTCGACGAGGAGCTGCAATTGCTCGAGCGGCAGACGACCTTTCTCCGGCGCAACTCCCAGCTCGACCAGCTCCTGGCGACGCAGCGGGCGCAAAAGCAACTGCTGGGGCAGCGCCTGCCGTTTCTCACCGAGCAGGTCGAAGCCCTGCGGAGTTCGCGTTATGCCCTCAAAACCCACCGCGAGCTGCTCGCGCTGGAGGCGCAGTTGTTGGGCGAGCAGGCATCGGAGCTCGGCGCCGCCTATTTCCAACGGCTGCTCTGGCCGCTGGTGACGGCCGGGGTTATTTTGGCGTTCTACCTGGTCCTCAGCCGGATGATGCTGCCGCGGCGCTACAAGAAGGAGGAGCTCTTTCTGGCCCGGCGGCTCGGGCGCTATGCGACGGTTTTGCTGATCGCGGTGGTCGTCGCCCTCTACCTGCTGGAGGACCTGCGGGTCATCGCGACCACGCTCGGCCTGGTCAGCGCCGCCATCGTCATCTCGCTGCAGGATGTCTGCGCGTCGTTCTTCGGCTGGTTCGTCATCATGATCGGGCAGAAATTCACCATCGGCGACCGGCTGGAGATCGAGGGCGTGCGCGGCGACGTGCTGGACATCCAGCTCCTCCGGACGACGCTGCTCGAGGTGAACAACTGGCTGGGCGTGGACCAGCCGACGGGCCGGGTCATCATCGTGCCGAACAATTTCATTTTCAAAACGAAGGTCTTCAGTTTCTCGCACGGGCATCCCTTCATCTGGGGCAAGGTGGAGGTGACGGTGACCTACGCCACGCCGGTCGCCAGTGCCCTCGCGCTGTTCCAAAAGGTGTTGGAGGAGGAGACCCGCGAGGAGTTCACCGAGGCCCGGCGGGTTGCGACCGAGATGGAGCGGCGCTACGGCGTGGAGGACGCCGATTACCAGCCGAAGATCTACACGCGCATCGCGGACAGCGGCGTGACGTTCAGCCTCCTCTACGTGAGCCACTATCGCAGCTCTTCCTCGACGCGGAACCGGATCAACCGCCGGCTCATCGCCGAGTTGGAGACGCATCCGCACATCCAGCTCGCCTATCCCACGACGCACGTGCTCACCAGCGTGGAGCAAGCCGGCAGTCCCGCGGCCGTGCTCGGCCAGGACGTCACGCAGGCGCCCTTTCCCCTCCGGCCGAAGGGTTGAGCGGGTCAGCGATAGTCCTCGCGGACGGGCGAGAAGAGGTCGATGACGCGGCAGGAGGTCAGGGTCCTGCCGCCATGGGTGACGCCCCCGGGAATGAGCGCGACCATGCCGGGCTCCATGATGGTGGTTTCGCCGCCGACGGTGAATTCGAACCGGCCGGAAATCACATAGGTGATCTGCTCGTGCGGGTGACTGTGCATCGGGAGCAAGATCCCGGGCTGGAGGTCGACTTCACCGATGGTCATCAGGTCCTGATGGGCATAGTGTCCGCGGATGGTTCCGCCGAAAATTTCCCGGGCGGGGAGGGAGGAGAGGAGGGCGAAGGGCATGGAAATTTGCGATTTTGGATTTCCGATTTAGGATTGATATTCACCAGCTCATGCCAGCGGCAGGGTGCAGCGCATGGTGGTCCCGCGCGGGCTGGTGCTGAGGACGGCGAGTTCACCGTGATGCTCCTTCATGATGCGTTGGGCGATGGCGAGGCCCAGGCCCGTGCCGTCGGCGCGGCCGGAGAGGAAGGACTCGAAGATGCGCGGCCGGATGGACTCGGGAATGCCACCGCCGGTGTCCGCGAGATCGACATGCACGAGGCGGCCACCGGGTTTTTCCTCCGCCGTGCATTGCACGGTGAACTCGCCCCCATGGGGCATGGCATGGAGGGAGTTCAGCGCGAGATTGAGAACGACCTGTTGCAGCTGGCCCTTGTTGCCGTCCACCAGCAGTTCGCGGGCAGGCGCGGGGTAGTGCAACTGCACGGCGGCCTGCGCGAGCTTGGCCCGCAGCAGCACAAGGGTGTCGTCGAGGATTTCCGCCAGCGACCAGCGCGAGTGGAGGGACGACGGGGCGCGGCCGAAGGAGAGAACGCGGGAAACGATGCCCTCGAGTTGTTCGATCTTTTCGGTGATGACCTGCAGATCGCGGCGGCGGGGGTCGTCGGCCGAGAAATCAGCCCCCAGCGGGCCGTGGAGGAGCTTGATGACGGTGAGCGGGTTTCTGATTTCGTGGGCGATCTCGGCGGCGAGCATGCCGAGGGTGGTGAGAGTTTCGTTTTTACGCAGCACCTCCTCCGACTGGAAGACGCGGGCGTAAAGCCGGGCATTTTGCAGCGCCACGGCGGCGAAGCTGGCCAGGGCGGTGAACAGGCGTTTCTCGTCGTCGCTGAAGCGATGCGGGACGGCGTAGAAGACCGAGAGGACGCCGGCCGGCACGCCTTCGATGATGAGCGGCGCGGCGAGCGCGGAGCAAAGGGAGCGGTCGCGCGGCAGGTCGGCGGCCTCGCTGTAGCCCGGTCCGTCGATGTTCTGGAACTCGGTGGACTTGCCGGAGCGGAGGACGGCGGCGAGCAGCGAGATGTCGGCGGACACGGTTTGCTGCTGGAGAGCCAGGCCGGCGGCGGCGAGGTCGTCCGCGGCCGACCAGGCGTGCAGCCGGAGTTCGCGCCGGGTGCTGTCGTAATCGTGCAACAGGCAGAGCCGGGCGTTGA
>JAYVZM010000322.1:0-3879 GCA_043783345.1 Verrucomicrobiota bacterium | reverse complement strand
GCCCTGCTCCTTCGAGAGGCGGATCAGGTAGCGGATCTTTTCGTTGAGGTCGCCCGAGAGATTCTCGAGCGCCTTCTCCTTGAATTCCTTGGCGGCATCGGCCGTGGCGGCGAGCGGCGCGCTGTTCTTGGTGGGCTCGGGCTGCTTGCCGTTGGCGGCCGGCTTGGCGGGTTCGGCGGGCTTCGCCGCCGGGGTGGGATGGGTTTTGGCGGGCGCGGGAGCGTGCGATTTCGCAGGCGCCTTTTCGGGGGCGGATTTGGCGGCGGGCTTGGCGTGCTTGGAATTGCTCGGCATAACGTAAATGATGTCTCCCTAGGCAGTTTACCGTTGATCAGCGGTGGTGACGGCGGCGTCAGGAATCGAGCGAAAGCTTCGGGGGGCGGTGGAGCTGTCGGGTGATTTCGGCGCGCTGTTTCAACAGTGAAAGTAAGTCAGAGTCACCATTCGTTCCTTTCGAGGCTATTTCAAGTTCTATTTGACGCAGCCGCGGCTCGAGAAAACGGCGCTGCAACGAGCGCAAACCCTCGTCGGCCATCTTGGCCAAATCGTCGTCGCCTGCCGCCTCAAAAAGCAGGGAGGCGACAAGCGACTTTTCTTCCTGCGTCTCAAGGAGTTGATCCAGCTGCTCGCGGCCGGGCCAGCCGTTGTGCGCGGCCTCGCCGAGGATGCGATCCAGCAGCCGCCCGGCGGTGTGGGATTGGTCGATCCATTCATGCGGCAATTGGTGCGACAGCGCCAACAACAGCGACTCGTGATGCAGGCAAAGAAAGAGCAAGTGAGCCTCCGTCGATTTGCCATCCGATTCGGTTGCCAGAGCCGCGGCCGACGCGGAGGCGGGTTGCGGCGGCGCGAAGCGCGATCCGCTTTGCCGCGCCAGGAACGCCCGCAGATCGCGCTCCAGCGCGCCCGGGGGCACGCGCAGGTTCAGCGCGATCTCGTGGAGAAACGACATGCGCGTCACATCGGAGTCGGTCTGGGCGATGATCTCATAGAGTGCGGTGGCCGCGCGCGATTTTTGTTCGGCCGACGCGGTGGCGGCGTCCGGCAGCACGGAGCGGCAGGCGAAGGCCATTGCCGACAGCGAGTTCTTCTTCACCTCGTCGTAGGCGGCGAGTCCGCGCTCGAGAAAAAGCAGATCGGGATCCAGCTTCTCCGCGCCGGCGAGCATCAGGAACCGCACTTCCAATCCGGCCTTCAGCGCCATGGGCAGGAAGCGCAGCGCCGCCTTCTGCCCGGCGGCATCGCTGTCGAAGAAGCATTCCACCTCCGGATGGTAGCGGCGCAGCAACGCGAGCTGGCCCTCGGTGATCGAGGTGCCTTGGGGGGCGATCGCGGTCTTGAGTCCGACGCTCCAGCAGCGCATCGAGTCGAGCTGACCCTCCACGAGCACGAACGGGTGGCCCTCGCCGGCATGGCTGCGCGCGCGGTCGAGGTTGAACAGCAGGTTGCTCTTGGTGAAGATCGGCGTCTCGGGCGAGTTGACGTATTTCGCCTCGCGCGCCAGGTCGTCCAGCGGTGTCAACTCGAGCTGGCGCGCGGTGAACGCCACCACGCGGCCCTGGTGGTCGCGGATGGGAATCATCAGCCGGCCGCGGAAACGCGGGCGTAAAGCGCCGAGCGTGAGCACCGCGCCGTCGCGCGTGAAGAACAACCCGCACTGCCGCAGGGCTTCCTCGGAGAACTTCCGCTTCATCAGCGCGGCGGCGAGCCCGCTGTCCTCGGGCGGGGCGAAGCCGATCTTGAATTCATCGGCCAGTTCCAGGGTGAAGCGCCGGTTTTTTACCCAGTAGTCGCGGATGAATTCGCCGTGCGGCGATTGCGCCAGGAACAGCTGCCGGTAGTAGTCCGCGGCGAGGTCGTGGATGTCGAAGATCTCCTGCCGCAGCGAGCGCGTCTCCTTCGAGGGGCCGCCGGAGCCCTCCTCATATTCGAGCGTCACGCCGAAGCGCTGGGCGATGGCCTCCACCGCCTCGGTGAACTGCAGGCCCTCGGTTTCCATCACGAAATTGATGACGTCACCCGCCTTGCCGCAGCCGAAGCACTTGAAAAAGCCCTTGTCGGCCGAGACGTTGAACGACGGGGTTTTCTCCGCATGGAACGGGCACAGACCCTTGAAGCGTCCGCCGCCGGCCTTCTTCAGCGCCACCACGCGCACGACGACGTCGTGGATGTTCACGCGGTTCTTGAGGTCGCGGAGGCTGCTGGCTTTGATGACTGGCACGGGGACAAGCTGTAGCGCCGGACGGGCCGCGCCGCCCAGCACAAAATGGGCGGAGGCGCTGCTCCACGGCGGGATTGCGGGGATTGTCCAACGAACACATCCTGGCGCTTCGCGCCACCCCTCTGGTGGAGGGGATTTAAGACACGGGATACGAGGTCCCCCTGTGGAGAGGGCTTCGGCCGTGAGCTCAGCCGACAGGGCGGGGTGGGTTGGGAGCGGTGTCCCGCCCTCGCACAATTCGTGGGGAAATATTCCGGAAATTAAACTTTTATCCGGGAGTGGGGTCTGTCAGGTTGCGCCTCCGTCCACACCGGGCCTCCCGCGCACCCCATCCCATGCGTTCATTCCTTCAGCAAAGCACCGTTCTCCTCGCGCTGGCTTGGGGCGTCCCGGCCTTCGCCGGCCCCAAGGCCGCGCCGACCGCCCCCGTCTGGGAGCACCGGCTGGTGGATTTCAGCGACGCCGACTACCGCTACGCGGTCGAGCAACTGCTGCAGGATTTCGAGAATTCCTCCGGCCACAAGCTGGTGCCGGGCCCCAAGAAAAAAGTCGGCCTGAAAATCTACGCCGACTCCGGCCCGGGCCTCGCCACGCCGTTCGGGCTCGTGCGCGGCCTGATTGTCGCGCTCGAGAAACGCGGCTTCGCCAGCGAGAACATCTTCCTCGTGGGCCTCAACCCGCTGCGCCTGCGCCTGACCGGCTACCTGCCGTCGTTCTCCAGCGGCATGGTGCCCTTCCCCGGCCACCCGGTCTACGTGCTCGAGTCGGGCAAATTCTACGACCCGACCTGGTTCTACGACAGTCCGCTGCCCTCGCGCTTCGACCCCCTCACCAACGACCGCGCCGTCGAGCAGGCCGCGGGCGGCAAATCCACGACGACCACCGAGGAGGACCGCAAGAGCTTTCTCGCCACGCCGCTGTTCCTCGACGCCGATTTCTGGATCAACCTGCCGGTCTACACCGACCATCCCGTGCTCGGCATCAACGGCGCACTGGTCAACGCCACCCTCTGGAATGCCAGCAACACCTTCCGCTTCTTCAAGAGTCCCGCCACCGCGCCCGCCGCCGTCGCCGAGATGTCCGCGATCCCGGAATTGCGCGAAGGCTGGGTGCTGAACATCGTCAGCCTGCAGCTCTACCAGTTCATCGGCGGGCCGTATTTCAACTCCCTCTACACCCTGTCGGAACCGAAGCTCTGGATGAGCGCCGACCCCGTCGTGCTCGATGCGCTCATGCTCGAAAAGCTGAACGCCGCGCGCAAGAAGACCGGCTTCGAGCCCATCTCCGAGGACGACGCCCGGATGCTCGACTTCGCCCAGCAGCTCGGCGTCGGCTCGATCGACACCGCGCACGTCACCTGGCGCCGCTCCGGGCAGCCGTGAGATTTGCCGGAGAACCGCGCCCGAACCCGGGGCGCCCGGATTTGACTCGATCACTTCAACACCGGTCTTCCATATCATCAGCTTCAAGCCCATGCTCCCATTGATACTGGCAATCACTATACTATCTTTGACGGCGATGGTTGGGTTGATGTCAGCTATAGGTCGATCCTCAGAGTGGGCGAAAATTTCAGGAACCTTTGCCTCGTGCCTGCCGGCCTATGTCTAATGCGCGGAGGAAGTGCTCTCCGTGCTCGTGATGCAGCCAAGGGAGTCCTA
>JAYVZM010000321.1:0-3880 GCA_043783345.1 Verrucomicrobiota bacterium | reverse complement strand
CAAGCTCCTCGCCGCCGGCAAGAAGGTCGCCATCTGCGACCAGTCCGGCCCGGTCACGTCGGGCAAACTCGTCAAGCGCCAGCTCACGCGCATCCTCTCGCCCGGCACCACCCTCTCCGCGAACCAGCTTGACGCCGCGAAGAACCACTACCTTTGCGCCCTCGCGCTCGACAAGGCCGGCCTGCACGCCGCGTGGCTCGATCTCTCCACCGGCGAATTCCGCCTCGCCTCCGACCCGCACCCGGAAAACCTGCTGCCCGTCCTCACCGCGCTCGATCCGGCGGAACTAGTGCTCATCGAGGGCGACCTGGCCAAATGGCAGGCCGCCCCGCACGAGGAGCACGCCATCCATGCACTGCATCAGTTCTGCGCGCCGCGCCTGTGCTCCGAGCTGCCCGGCTATCACTTTGAAACCACCGGCGGCGCCAAGGCCGTCATGGACACGCTCGGCGTGCTCAACCTGCAGGGCTTCGGCCTGTCCAACCGGCATCCCGCGCTCGGGGCGGCCGGCGCGGTGGTGTATTACGCCACGGAAAACCTCTGCGCCAAGCCGGAGAATCTCCGCTCCTTGCAGGAATACCGCAGCACGCACACGCTCCTGCTCGATCCCGCCACCCTGCGCAACCTCGAGATCTTCCAATCCACCCGCGGCACGCGCGAGGCCTCGCTCCTCGGCGCCATCGACCGCAGCACCACGGCCGCGGGCTCGCGCCTGCTCGAGCGCTGGCTCGCCGCCCCGACGCTCGATCTGCCCGAGATCGCGCGTCGGCAGACGGTCGTGGGCGAATTGATCGCCCAGCCCAGCGACCTCGCCCAGTTGCGCGAGCTGCTCAACCGGGTGCGCGACATCCCGCGCATCCTCGGCCGGCTCCAGAACCGGCTGCGCAATCCCCGCGAGCTTGGCGGCGTGAAGGACACTCTCGCGCAGATCCCCGCCATCATCGCCTGCCTCGACCTCCTCGATGCGCACCTGGTCGGCAACCACAACGGGGAGATCGCCGGACTCCGGCAGCGGCTCGCCGATCTGCCCGCCCTGCGCGACCTGCTGGCCCGGGCCCTCGCCGACGAGCTGCCCAACGACCTGCAGGACGGCAACTACATCCGCGCCGGCTACGACGCCGAACTCGACCGCCTGCGCAGCCTCACCACCGACAACAAATCGTGGCTCGCCGAGCTGGAGCGCAAGGAACAGGAGCGCTCGGGCATCCGCAGCCTCAAGGTGCGCTTCACTTCCGTGTTCGGCTACTACATCGAGGTGACCAAGGCCAATCTCGCCCACGTGCCCGCCGACTACATCCGCAAACAGACGACCGTCGGCGGCGAACGCTATGTGACCGAGGAACTCAAACTGAAGGAGAAGGAGATTTTCTCCGCTGAGGAGAAATCGCTCGCCCGCGAGCTGGAGCTGTTCGGCCATCTCGTCGACGCCGTGCTGGACGAATCCATCGCCCTGAGCGGCACCGCCGGCGCCCTGGCGGAACTCGACGTGCTCGCCGGCTGGGCAGCGCTGGCGCGCGAATGGGACTATTGCCAGCCGCAGCTCGACGAAGGCGAAATCCTGAGCATCACCGACGGCCGCCATCCGGTGGTGGAACAGATGATGAAACAGGAGCGGCTCGGCCTCGCGGGCAGCCACACGTTCGTGCCGAACGACACCGTCTTGTCCGCCACCGACGCGCAGATTCTGCTGATCACCGGCCCGAACATGGCCGGCAAGTCCACCTACATCCGACAGGTCGCGCTCATCGCGCTCATGGCGCAGATCGGCTGCTGGGTGCCCGCCAAGTCGTGCCGGCTCGGGCTCGTCGACCGCATCTTCTCCCGCGTCGGCGCCAGCGACGACCTCGCCCGCGGCAACTCGACCTTCATGGTTGAGATGAACGAGACCGCCAACATTCTCAACAACACCACCGACCGTTCCCTGATCATTCTCGACGAAATCGGCCGCGGCACCTCGACTTACGACGGCCTGAGCATCGCCTGGGCCGTGGTGGAGCATCTGCACCGCGCCAGTGACTGCGGTCCGCGCACGCTTTTCGCCACGCACTACCAGGAACTGACCCAGCTGGAGAAGCATCTGCCCCGGTTGAAGAATTATTCAGTGGCGGTGAAAGAATGGAATGACGACATTGTTTTCGTCCGCCGGGTGGTGCCCGGCGCGGCCGACCGCAGCTACGGCATCCAGGTGGCGCGGCTCGCGGGTCTGCCGCTGAGTGTCATCGAGCGGGCCAAGACGATTCTGGAGAAACTGGAATCGGACGACACGTCGGTCTCGCTCCCCTCGCCTTCGCCCCAGGCCCGGCCGAAGAAAAAGATCACCGTGACGCCACCGGATGACGCGCAGATGGATTTGTTGTGATGGGGTCTGGGCCTAATTTTTAGATTTGCCAGAGCATATGGGGTGGGCCCAGCTCCAGCTGGGCCGCCTCCAATGCTGGATTCCGAATTACCTGAGCGCCCCGCCCGCAGACACCCCGTCCACCAAACGGTCGGAGAATCCGGCAACCGCTCCGTCATCGTCTTCGTGACCATCTGCACAAAGGCCCGGGCCCCACGGCTAGCGACACCCCTGATGCATCAATCCATCCTTCAGGCCTGGCAAACAGCAGGGCACTGGCTGGTGGGACGCTACGTGATTCTGCCGGATCATATCCATTTGTTCTGCGCTCCGGGTGTGTATCCGGGTAAGCCGCTCCTGAATTGGGTGCGTTATTGGAAGGCCGTGGTGGCGAAAGAAACTGGAGTTGGTCGAGATGCTCTCTGGCAGAAAAATTTCTGGGACACGCAGCTGCGGCAAAGTGACTCCTACGCCGGCAAATGGGATTGCATGAGGCGCAATCCTGTCAGACAAGGGTTGGTTTCGCAGGTAGAGGACTGGCCCTATCAGGGTGAATTGCATTCGTTGCGGTGGCACGACTGACGCGGCCCAGCTGGAGCTGGGCCCTCCACCCAATCCATAGCAAGTCACTGGAGGGCTCAGCTCCAGCTGAGCCGGCCCTTCCCCGCCTCAATAACTCGCCGAAAAATCCTGCGGCAACGGCGCGGTGGCCTTGAACACAAACGACCGGCCGCCGAACTCGTAGGCGAAGCCCGTCTCGAGCGAGTGCAGGAAAAGCCGCTTGTTCTTGGTGGCCTTGGCGAAGGAGCGGTTGCGCGCAAAGTCGCCGTAAGTCTGGTCGCCGACGATGGGCGAATGGTGCTTGGCGCATTGCACGCGAAGCTGGTGGCTGCGCCCCGTGCGCGGCTCAAGGCGGATCAGCGAGGTGGAGAAGGTCCGCTGCGTGTGCTTGATCAGCCGGAACCGGGTTTCCGCCGGCACGTTGCCGATGAGCAACCATCCAGTATGAAGTCTGTGACGGCTGCGCCCCGCGCGCGCTGGACGCGGTCGACATGCTGAACGCTCGCCGCCGCTTGTTGCGGACCATCCCCCAGGAGCGGCCCCGGCTGCGGGCCGTCCGCTAGCCGCCTATGCCGCGTCCGCTTCGTCCGCCGGTTTCGGGAACGGGCGGGCGAAGGTGAACGCGCTCGCCGTTGGCCCCCCGGCCCGCAGCTGATCGAGCCGCCGCCTCGCCTCATCCACGCTCGGCTGGTGGCCCGCTCGCACCCACCACAGGACCACGACCGCGTCCGTCAGCTTTTCGACCCAGCGTGCCCGTGCGCGCAGGTAGCCCGTGTGCGCGCTCGAATAGACGAACGCCCGTAGGGCCTCCAGCGACTCCCAGGTCGATATGTTCACGAGCATGAAGTCGTCGTCGAAGGGACGGAGAGAAGTCGCGTCGTTGCCGTCGCCCACCAGTCGCCAGATGAAGCCGGGGCTCGCATCGGCGAGCGCGTTAACGGGGTCCAGCGCCGCCACGAACTCGGCCATCGCCGGGGAATC
>JAYVZM010000320.1:0-3911 GCA_043783345.1 Verrucomicrobiota bacterium | reverse complement strand
ACTATACCAGATCGGGCCTTGCCGGCGGGCGAAAGCGGTTCGCTCATCCGCGGTGACGCTCATCACGCCCCGCAGAATTGTGGGTAATTGAAAGCTCGGGGCGACGCTTACGGTTGAGGACCCCAAGGGCCGCCGCAGATGAACCGCTGGCGTGGAGCCCACTTTTCGTGGTCAGCGCGGACGCTCCCGCGTTCCGGGGCTGAGCGCCGCGCTGGTTTTTGAGTGGTTCGCGGCGCGTCAGCCCGGGGCTGGACACAAGCGCCGCCAGGCGTGGGCGAAGAGCGCCGGCACCGGCGCGGATCCCGCCAGGCGCACGCGGAGGCGGCGGACCGAGACCTCGACGCGGGCGGCCAGCTTGCACAGCCGCAGGCGGATCGTGCCGGCGGTGGCCTGGGCCAGCGCCGTGCCCTTCAGCGCCACCGCGCGGAGCCGCTCCATGAGGACATAGGCGAAGGCCGACAGCCACAGGCGCAGCTGATTCGCCGCGAAGCCGTGGCAGGAGAGGCGTTCGCCAAAGAGGTCGCCCTGCTGCTCCTTGATCCGGTTCTCCCTCTCGCCCCGGGCGCAGTAAACCTTTTCGTAGAGTTCGTCGCCCCGCCGGGCGAGGCTGGTTACGATGAACCGGGGGTTGTCCTTATCCCCGAGCCGCTCGGCCTTGCCCACCACCCGGCGGGCGCGGCTCAACGCCGGAGACAAGGCTTCCAGCAAGCGCGCGTTGCGCGCCAGCCCGATGACGCAGTCCACGCCGTGCGCTTCGCACCAAGCGAGGATCGCCTCCCGGCAGAACCCGCTGTCGCCGCGCAGCACGATCCGCGCCTTCGGGCAGCGCCGGCGGAACCAACCACTTCAGCAGAATCCGCGCCCGGTCTTCATCTCCCAGTGTGAAATATCCGGGCTAGCGTTGGAGGTGGCCTATAAGGACCGTCATTCCGGTGGGGTCAGGCTCCTGCATGGCTTTTGACCGACCGGCGCTCACCCGCCTTGCGTTTTCGTGGCAGCGAAGGACCGAGCAGTTTATCAACATTCACTCCGAGCGCCTGCGCCAAGGCCACCAACTCGTAATCGCTCACTGACCGTGTTTGGTTTTCGACTTTTGCCAATACCGACCGGGCTACCGGCCAGATCGCTTACGCGGCCATCTGGCAGTCGGACCCGCGTGACACCCTCGGCGATTTCCGCGGGCAGACCCGGGTTCTTCGCTTCCACGGTCGAGGCGATCCAGTCTTCCGGCTGGTCGCCGTCGCGGCCGTCGCCGGCGGCGGTCCAGCGCTCGAGCAGGGCGCCGCCGGTGTAATTGCGCCGCACCCGGGTCGGCAGGACTTGAAGAAAGGGAGGGGGGCCGTGCATCGATCGTCGGTCTGGCGAGCATGACGCCGGCGACAGGCGTGGCCAGACGGGAGTTTCGCGGAGCGAAACGGAGAACGGGCGCGGCCAAGCCGCAAGCGAAGCTTCGTCTACAGCTCCCGCAGAGCGGCGGCGATCGGCAGGCGGGCGGCGCGGATCGCGGGCAGCAGCCCGCCGATCAGGCCGATCAGGGTCGCCCAGATGATGCCCTGGAACAGCAGCTGCGGCGTCACGGCGAAAGCAAACGCGACCTGGCTGAAACTCTGCCAGTTCATCGTCGCGGCGTGGAAATTGTTGAAGGCGAGATAGGCCAGCGTCGCCCCGGCCGCGCCGCCCAGCAGGGCGAGCACGAGCGACTCGATCATCAGCGCGATGACCACGGCGCCGCTGCCGAAGCCGAGCGCCCGCAGCGTGGCGATCTCGCGGGTGCGGGCCGCCACGGCGCTATACATCGTGTTCAACGCGCCGAAGATCGCGCCGATGGCCATGAGGGTGGTGATGATGAGACCCGGGATGGTGATCAGCGTCGTCATGCCCTGGGATTGCTCGGCGTAGTGCTCCGACTGGCGGAGGACCTTCACGCTGAGCTGCGGGTTCGAGGTGAGCGCGTCCTTGAATTGCTGGAACGCGCCGGCCGAGTTCAGCCGGGCATAAACCGACTGGAACGAGTCGCCGCGGTGGTAGGCCGCCTGCAGCACCTTGGCGTCGGTCCAGATTTCCGATTCCGCCACCCCGCCGTTGGCGGCGAACACGCCGACGACCGGCCAGCTGTCGCGGCCGACCTTGACGATTCCGCCGACCTCCAGCCCGGAGAACTCGCGGGCCGCGCCCGCGCCGACGATGACCTCGTTCTTGCCCCACTCGAACATCCGGCCCTCGGTGATCTTCAGGTTGTCGCGCACCGCGGTCGCGGCCCCCTCGACGCCGCGCAGCGGCACGTTGGCGTCGGTGCCGGTCGAGCGCTTGGGCAGGTTGATGATGACGAAGAGTTCGGCCGAGGCGAGCGGGCCGGCCGCATTGCGTGCGATGCCGGGGGTGTCGGCAATCACCCGCGTCTCGTTGCGGCCGAAGCCGCTGACCATCTCGCTGTCGGAACCGCTGCGCAGGACGATGGCGGCGTCGGCCGAGCCCGAGTTGGTCATCGCGCGCCGGAAACCGGCGGCGATCGAGAGCACGCCGACGAACACCAGCACGACCCCCGCGATGCCGATGACCGTGGCGGCCACCGAGCCGCGGCGTTGCGGGATGCTCATGAGGCCGAATTTGGCGATCGAACCGATCTGGGAGAGCCAGTTGAAAAGCGAGGTCATGTCACATCCTCCGCAGGGCATCCGCCACCCGCAGGCGCATCGCCTGCTGGGCGGGCAGCATGCCCGTGATCACCCCGAGCGCGACGCTGAGGCCGAGCCCGATGAGCACGTCGCGCACCGGGAAAAAGAACATTGGGAGCATGCCGCCCGTGGGATCGCCCCGGGCGGTCATCAGCCAGGCCAGCGCGAGGCCGAGCCCGCCGCCGAGCATGGTCAGCAGGCAGGATTCCGCGAGCACGAGGGCCAAAACCTGGCCGTTGGTGAAGCCGATCGCCTTGAGCACGCCGATCTCGCCGATGCGCTCCCGCACCGACTGGGACATGG
Organism: Verrucomicrobiota bacterium; assembly: GCA_043783345.1. Lineage (GTDB taxonomy): Bacteria > Verrucomicrobiota > Verrucomicrobiia > Opitutales > Opitutaceae > Lacunisphaera. The sequence goes on along the minus strand of JAYVZM010000320.1, from coordinate 933 downwards.
TGCTGCCCGTCACCAGCAGGATGGTGAAGAAGACCGCGCCGAGGATGCTCGTGACGATCAGGGCGATGTTGCCCATCTGGTTGGCGAAGCCCTGGGCGAACGCGCCCTCGGGCTCGGTCTTGGTCTCGGCGGGGGAGTTCTCGAACTCCTGGTCGACCAGCTGCGCGACGCTCGCCGCCTGCGCCGGGTCCTTCACCCGGATTGTATACCAACCGACCTGGCCCGTGCCCCAGTTCTGGGCCTTGCGGGCCTCGTCGAAATAGTCGTAGCGGAAGAACAGCGAGGTCGTGTCCGTGCCCTTCTTCTCGCCTTCGAAAATGCCGACGAGGTCGAACTCCCACGTCTTGCGCAACCAGATGGGCGACATGATCGGGATCTTGTCGCCGACCTTCCAGTGGAAGCGGTTGGCCGTGGTCCGGCCGACGATGGCGCCGGTGCGGGTCTCCAGCCAGGCCTTCATCTGCTCGGGCGGCAGGCGGAACTCGGGGAACATCTTCATAAACTGCTCCGGCACGACCGGGCACTGCATGAAGAAATTCTTCGGATCCTGGTAGATGCCGCCGAACCACGTCTGGTGCGCGGCGGCGGCGACGCCCGGGATGCGCTCCATGCGCGCCTGGTAGCTCTCCGGCAGCAGCTGGATGATCGAGACCTTGTGGCGCACGATCAACCGGTCCGCCCCGGCCAGCGCCACGCCGCCCACCAGCGCCTGCTTGATCGCGCAGAGGAAGCCGAAGAGCACGAACGCCACGAGGATCGAGAGCAGCGTCAGCGAGGTGCGCAGCTTGTGGCGCCCAAAATTGCCCCAGATGAGGTGGAAGAATTTCATCAGCGGATTGTCATTCTGAGACTAGACAGCAAGCCGTCGGGCTTGCGTGGAACTCGCCAATGAACTTCAGTGCTGTTCGTCGAAGCCGTGAGGCGCAGCGTAGC
>JAYVZM010000319.1:0-9834 GCA_043783345.1 Verrucomicrobiota bacterium | reverse complement strand
ATTTAAGCAGATCCAGCTCAAAGAATCCTGAGAGGTCCCGCGGGTTGCCCTAGGCAGGCCTCGCCCGGCTGACGATCGAAGGAGCGACGTCGCTACCGGGTCCTGGCCCTCGGCCGGGCGGGCCGGCCTCCCCGGCTCCGTGCCGCCATCAATCTATCACCCCATGACAAACCCAGCCTCCGTCGCGTCCACCACCCGGGAAGCCGGCCGGCCCAAGCAATCCTCCGCGGCGGCCTGAGTCGTTTATCCCATGAAATTCTTCCACGGCCTTCTCGCGCTTCTGCTGCTGACCGGTTCGTCTCGGGCGGCGGTGCGATGGAACGAGATCCTCCGCCAGCCGGCGGAGTGGTATGCCACTTCCGAGGCCCGCGCGGTCGCCGACAGCGTGCTGCTTTACCAGACGGATTCCGGCGGCTGGCCGAAGAACACCGACATGACGGCGCCGCCGCCGGCGGAATTTCTCGCCAGCAACGCCGCCGATCACCGCGCTCCCACCATCGACAACGGCGCCACCACCACGCAGCTGCGCTTCCTCGCGCGGGTCGTCACCGCGACGAACGGCGAGGCGGTGCGCGCCGCCTGTCTCCGCGGGCTCGATTACCTGCTGGCCGCGCAATACGCCAACGGCGGCTGGCCGCAGTTTTATCCGCTGCTCCCGGGTTACTACACCCACATCACCTACAATGACAATGCCACGGCCAACGTGCTCGCGCTGCTGCGCGACGTGGCGCAGGGGCGCGAGCCTTGGGCGTTCGTCGACGCGGCGCGGCGCGCCCGGACGGCGGCGGCGGTGGAACGGGGCCTCGCCTGCATCCTGCGCACGCAGGTGAAGCAGGAGGGCAAACTCACCGCCTGGTGCGCGCAGCATGACGAAACCACGCTGGCGCCGGCGTGGGCCCGGAACTTCGAGCCTCCCTCGCTCTCCGGCAGCGAAAGCGTCGGCCTGGTGAAGCTGCTTCTGGACGCGGAAAAACCGTCGCCGGAGATCATCGCGGCCGTCGAAGGCGCGGTCCGGTGGCTGGAATCGGTGCGGATTCACGGTTTGCGCGTCGACGGGACCCCGGGCGCGGACGGCAAAAGAGACCGGCACGCCGTGGCCGACCCGGCGGCGCCGGACCTCTGGGCGCGGTTCTATGAACTTGGCACGAACCGGCCGCTCTTCGTCGGCCGCGACAAGGTCTTCCGGTATGATTTCAACGCGATCGAGCGCGAGCGGCGCGCCGGTTACGGTTACATCGGCGACTGGCCGGCGGAACTGCTGGCGAAAGATTACCCGCGCTGGCGCCAAAAACACAAACTGCCATGAAACGCTTCAGCCCCCTCCTGCTGTTGATTGGAGCCTGCCTGCCGGTGTTGCTGCCCGCCGCGCCCAAGCCCGATGTCGTCGTCGCCACCGACGGCACCGGCCAATACGCCTCGCTGCAGGAGGCCATCAGCGCGGCGCCCATGCGCACCGATCCCGCCACGCCCCGCTGGGTCATCCTCGTCAAACCCGGCACCTACCGGGAGCGCATCTACGTCCAGCGCGAGCGCGGCAACATCCATGTCCTCGGCGAGGATGCGGAGAAGACGATCGTCGCCTACGATCTCAACGCCAACCTGCCCGGCCCCGACGGCAAGCCGATCGGCACGTTCCGCACGCCCACGGTGCAGATCGACGGCGACGGCATGGTCTGGGAAAATCTGACTCTCGCCAACAATGCCGGGCCCGTTGGCCAGGCCTTGGCGTTGCGGGCGGACGGCGACCGGCTGGAGTTCCGCCACTGCCGCTTCCTCGGCTGGCAGGACACCATCCTCGTCAACCGCGGGCGGCACTACTTCGCCGACTGTTACATCGAAGGCCATGTCGACTTCATCTTCGGCGCGGCCACGGCGTATTTTGACCGCTGCCACATCCATTGCCTGAAGGACGGCTTTATTACCGCGGCGTCGACGCCGAAGGACCAGGTGGCCGGCTTCGTTTTTGCCGACTGCCGCATCACCGGCGCCGCCGGCGTGAAGGCCTACCTGGGCCGGCCATGGCGCGATTTCGCCCAGACGGTTTTTCTGCGCACGGAGATGCCCGATGTCGTGCGCGCCGAGGGCTGGCACAACTGGAACAAGCCCGCGGCGGAGAAAACCACGTTCTACTACGAATCCGGCAACACCGGCCCCGGGGCGAACCCCGCGGCCCGGGCGCCGTGGCTGAAGAAGGCCAATACGGGAGAGACCGACCGTTTCACGCCGGTGGCGGTGCTGGCTGGCGCCGACGGCTGGAATCCCGCGCCGGGCCCGACGCTGCATTTCGCCGGCGATTCCACCATGGCGGACAAGCCCGACACGGATTTTCCCGAGCGCGGCTGGGGTCAGTTGTTCCGCGAACTCGTCCGGCCGCCCTGGCGCTTCGTCAACTATGCCGCGAACGGGCGCAGCACAAAATCGTTTCGGACCCTCGGCCACTGGGACCGGTTGCTGGCGCAGTTGAAGCCCGATGACTGGGTTGTCATTCAATTCGGCCATAATGACGAGAAGAAGGAAGATCCAGCGCGCTACGCCGATCCGGCGACCGATTATCCAGCCAATCTTCGGCGGTTTGTGCAGGAAGTGCGCACGCACGGCGCGCATCCGGTCCTCGCCACGCCCGCCGTCCGGCGCGACTGGGATGAGTCCGGCCATTTGAAGGACACCCATGGCGCCTATTTATCGGCGGTTCGGACCGTCGCTGCGGAGGAAAAGGTTCCCTTGCTGGAGATGGAGGGCCTCACGCGCCGGCTCGAGACGGAACTCGGCCCCGAGGCCTCCAAGAAACTGCACATGATCGTCGCCCCCGGCGAACATCCGCGGCTCCCCGAGGGGAAGACCGACAACACCCATTACGTCGCAGCCGGCGCGCGGGCCGTCGCGGAGCTGGCTGCGCGCGAGATGCAGCGGCTGGGTCTCCCGTGCGCCGTCACGCTGGCGCTGCCCGCCGAACCGGCCGGCAAACCTGCACCCTGAGACCGGCTTTTTTCGGGTGCGGTGAAATTGGCGGTGAGACGGGAGCATTCCCGGTTGCCGGGACGCTGGGCGTCCCGCGACGATCCCGCGGGCGACCGCGCCGCGCCGCATTGCGGTTGTGGTCCGGGCTTGCGATGCAGGCGGAAAGTTTGTTCATTAGCGGACGGCTTGTTCATTAGTGAATACGAAAGGCCATACCCCGCGGTCGTCTCTTCCGCTCGTGAGCACCATTCTCCCTGAAAACTTAATCGTATGAATCCTTCTGAATTTCTGAACCAGATGTTTGGTCTGGCCGGCAAGGTGGCCGTCGTCATCGGCGGCACCGGCGAATTGTGCGGCGCCATGGCCGAGGGGCTGGCCGCGGCGGGCGCCGAGGTCGTCATCGTCGGCCGCAACGCCGACAAGGCCAAGGTCCGCCTCGACCGGATCGCCGCCGCGGGCGGCAAGGCCTGGTTTCATTCCGCCGAGGCCACCAGCAAGGCGGAGATGGAGGGCCTGCGCGATGCGGTGCTCCAGCGCAGCGGCCGTGTCGACATCGTGGTCAACGGCGCGGGCATCAACTCCGCCACGCCGTTCTTCGACATCACCGAGGAGGAGTTCGACCGCATCCTGCGCGTCAATGTGAAGGGCGTGTTCCTCGGCTGCCAGGTTTTCGGCAAGTATCTCGTCGACCGCGGCCAGGGCGGCTCGATCATCAACCTCGGCTCCATGTCCGGCATCGTTCCGCTGTCGCGCGTGATCACCTATTCGGCCTCGAAGGGCGCCGTGCACAACCTCTCCCTCAACCTCGCCCGCGAGTGGGCCACCGCCCGGGTGCGCGTGAACGTCCTCGTGCCCGGCTTTTTCCCCGCCGAGCAGAACCGGAAGATCCTCTCGCCCGACCGCGTCGCCGCCATCCTCGGCCACACGCCGGCCAAACGCTTCGGCGAGGCGCGCGAACTCATCGGCGCCACGCTCCTGCTCGCGTCCGATGCCGCCGGCTCCTTCATCACCGGCGAGGAGCTCATCGTCGATGGCGGCTACCACGCGATGACAATTTGAAGAAAGTAGCGAGTAGCGAGCATCTCGCGCTAACTTGGCTGGAATTAACTCCGCTCCCGGTTCTCACTAAACTCCGTGCCGCCTTCTCATTGGAACTACTCGCTACCCACTACTCCATTCCCCATGTCCTCCATCAACCAGTTTCTTCTGAAAAATAATTTGCGCGTCGCACAGAATCCGTGCGTCAGCCCCGACTTCTGCCTCGATTGGATGGGGTTGCTGGCCGATGCGCGCGCGGGCCGCATCACGACCCATGCCAAGAGCCGCTTCCCCACGAAGGTGGGCGACTGGATGTTGCTGGAGAATGCCGCGGGCGACTGCGCTTGGAAACTCTCGGCGAACGCCGCGCCGCTCGACGGCGGTGCGCCACTCGCCGACGGCACGACGGTTTTCCCCGCCACTTGGGGCAACCTGCTGAAGCTGAAAAACCTCGTCCAGGAGCACGACCCGGCCTCGACCATTTTCCCGAGCGCCGCCGGCAACCTCGGCCGCAGCACGCTCGGCATCGGTGCGCGTTTCACCACGCTGCACTGGCCGGCGGTCGATTGGGCCATGAGCGCGCTCGAACTCGGCGTCACGGCCAACCAGAACAGCATCCCCCGTGAATTGGTCTACGACGTCGACGCGATGCTTTCGGGTCACCTCGACACCGTGCCGTTCCCGTTCATCGGCACCAACGTCCCCGAGGGCCACCAGGGCCAGAGCGTCGAGGGCATGAGTCACGGTTGCGTGCTGTCCAAGCTCAAGACCGGCTTCCACCACCGCAAAATCGCCTGGTCGTTCAACGCCGACCACCAGCCCATCGGCGGGAAGTTCGATTCCCGCGAGGACGCACTCGTCCGCGGCTGCCTGCTGGCAAGCTACATCACCTTCGACCTCTCGCCCGAACTCGCGCTCAACCAACCGGCGAAACTCGCCGACATCCCGGCCGACATCGTCGCGAAGACGCGCGCCCGCGTCGCCGCGGCCGGCCTCCAGCTCGACGACGCGGCTTCCGGCAAACTTCTCTGCACCGTCTGGCCTTCCATGCAGAAGATGAAGCGCCGCGACGAGAAATACGCCGCCGCCCGCGCCGCGGCCTTCACCGCCGACGCCGGCCGCCGTTACCTGCGCGAACTCTCCATCGACGAACTGCCCGGCCTGACGACGCCCGAGACGACCGCCGTCATGCTCGCGCTCTGCGAGACCCTCGGCATACCGGTCAACTACGTGGCGCCCGCCTTCGGGTTCCAGAAGAACATGCCGTATCCCGACAACGTCGCGCTGCGCGCCCTGATCCAGAAGCAATGGGACGTCTGCGCGAAGTTCGGCGTCAGCATCGGCTTCCATTCCGGCTCCGGCAAATCCGCCGAGAACTACCGCGTGATGGGTGAGGTGACCGGCAGCCGGCTCGAGATCAAGACGAGCGGCCGTTACACCTACGAAATGGGCCTCGCGCTCTTCGCGTCGAAGAACACGGCCGACCAGGCGCTCTGGCGCGACTGGTATCGCTTCACGCTCGAGCTGGCCCTGTCCGGCGCGTTCAGCGCCGACGCCACCGAGCAGAAGATGGCCCGCACCTTCGTGACCACGTCGCTTGCCACTGGAGGCGCAGCGACCCCGCCGCGCAATGAACACGGCGTGGTCGCCGTGTCTCCAGAAAGCAGTGTCTTCGCCTCGCCCGCCGCCTGCCGCGCCGCCCTCGAGGCGCTGCCCCTGTCCCCCGACCACATGTTCTTCTTCGAATACAATTTTCTCTACGTGCTCGCCGCGGGCGGCAAGCCGGTGAAGTCTGCGCTCGGCGACCACTCCCCCGCGGGCTACGCCCAGCGCGCCCGCTTCTACGCCATCAGTCCCGAGGCGCGGCTCAACTACTCCAAGGGCGTCGCCAGCTACATCATCTTCCTGGCCGAGACCACCGCGCTGACCCCGCCCGCGCGCTGCGCCGCGACCCGCAAGCTGCTCTCGAGTTACACGACGCTCGACGCCATGCTAGGCGACATCAGTCGTTGATAAGACTTATAGGTCCCATAGGACGCATACGACCCATGCCCATGCAACCCCTCATTCACGACGACTTCCTGCTCCAGACCGACAGGGCCCGCGACCTGTATCATAATTTTGCCAAGCGCGAACCCATCTTCGACTACCACTGCCACCTGCCGCCGCAGCTGATTCTCGGGAATCACCGGTTCGCCGATCTGGCCGAGATCTGGCTCGGGGGCGACCACTACAAGTGGCGGGCGATGCGCGCCAACGGCGTGGACGAGCGCTTCGTCACCGGCAGCGCGAAACCGCGCGAGAAATTCGACGCCTGGTGCGCCACCCTGCCGCACACCCTGCGCAACCCGCTCTACCACTGGTCGCACCTCGAACTGGCCCGCTACTTCGGCCTGACCGACACCATCAATCCGTCGTCCGCCGGCAAAATCTGGACCGCAGCGAATGAGAAGCTCGCGACGATGCGCGTGCACGACATCCTTGCGGCCAACAAGGTGGCCGTCATCTGCACCACCGACGACCCGGCCGATTCGCTCGACCAGCACAAGCAGATCCGGAAGCTCGGCATCAAAACGCGCGTCTACCCGACCTTCCGGCCCGACAAGGCACTCATCGTGGACGCCCCCGCGGCCTTCAACGCCTGGCTTGAGAAACTCGCCGGCGCCGCGAAAACGAAGGTGAAAACCTTCGATGATTTTCTCGCGGCCCTGGAGAAGCGGCACGGCGATTTCCACGCCGTCGGCGGGCGGCTGTCCGACCACGGCATGGAGAGCGCCGCCGCGGAGCCGTGCACCGCGGCGGAGGCGAAGGCGATCTTCAACGCCGCCCGCAAAGGCACGGCGGCCACGCCGGCGGCGCAGGCGAAGTTCGCCTCGTTTCTCCTGTTGGAGTTCGGCCGCTGGGATGCAAAGCGCGGTTGGACGAAGCAGCTGCACCTCGGCGCCATCCGGAACAACAACACCCGTCTGCTTGGCAAGCTCGGACCCGACACGGGCTTCGATTCCATCGGCGATTTCTCCCAGACGCGCGCCCTCAGCCGCTACCTCAACACGCTCGATTCGACCGACGAACTGCCGCGCACCGTCATCTACAATGTCAATCCGGCGGACAACTACGCCTTTGCGACGATGATCGGCAATTTCCAGGACGGCACGGTGCCCGGCAAGTTGCAGTTTGGCAGCGGCTGGTGGTTCCTCGACCAGAAGGAGGCGATGGAATGGCAGCTGAACGCGCTGTCGAACAACGGACTGCTCAGCCGTTTCGTGGGCATGCTGACGGACTCGCGCAGTTTCCTCAGCTACACCCGCCACGAGTATTTCCGCCGCGTGCTGTGCAACCTGCTCGGCGCCGAGATGGAGCGCGGCGAGATCCCGAATGACCGCGATCTCGTCGGCCCGATGGTGAAAAATATCTGCTTCGCCAACGCCCGCGCCTACTTCCGCCTCGGGCTGGACCCGGCTTACGCCTCTTAGGCTTCGGCAAGTCTACTTTGCCGACGGTTGGTGCCGAATCAAAGCGGACACTAATTTGATGGCAAGGCCGCGAGTGATTTTTTGCGGTATCTCGGCATGGGCCGGGTTCCACTCTTCTGGCTTGGGTTCGACGCTCAACTCGATGGAAGGATCATGCTCCCGGCCGATTTCCTGCAGTCGGCCTACATCGATTTCACCGAGCATCTCTAGCATGCGCTGCGGGGGACGCTGAACATACTGGCGAAACAAATCCCAGTGATCTTCAAGTGATATCAGAGCCAGCCGGCTGACGGAGGTGCCTCCTTCTTTTGCGAATAGACTGGGCGCCAGACGTTGTCCGTCCCACTTGTCCGAGCAAATCGCCCGAACGATGTTTTCGTCCGAACTGAGAGGCATCAGACGCTGGTGAGTTTTTTGACGACGTCGACCATCCGATCCAATCCCACTGTGGCTTCCTCTCCGGTTGCTGCGACGAAGTATTCGATACCAGTGGCCTTGAACTCGGCTTGGCGGGCGGCGCCCTGCGCATCTTCCCAGCAGAGTTCGAGGCTGCCCTGATCGGTAAGAAAAACGCTTGGTTGGCTACCGGCAGGGAAGGTCGCTGCTGTCACGAAGCGGGTCAGTCCATCCAGTGCAAGCGGCGACATTGGTTCGCCCCGGCGCTCGCCCCAAGGTTGATTGTAGTGATTGCGGAAGTGATGGATCCGCCCCCAACCGCGGGCTCCGAGCTTGGCCAGCAACGACTGTTCTACCGACAAATCGTCCATGGCGACGCGATGGATGCTGGCAAGGGACATCGGTTCCCGTAGCTCTTCCGTCAGCCGGTAGGCAGATGGGAGTGGCGGTGGCAGGTAGGCGATCATGAGTAGACGGGATTAAGCTGATTCAAATAGTCAGGTTTTAACAGTCCAAAAAATAGCCGCTTAACTGTGTCATGTAAGTCTGTAAACCGTTCTAGTCCTTGGCCGAAAAGATCAGCGTCCGTAGGGCCAACCCACCCATCGATATCCAACACGCTGCCGACTTGCGGACCCGTAGCGGTGCCTACAATCGCCCCATTGGTTACATGCAAACGGGTGGTGTGGCGATCAAAACGCAACACTGTCGAGAGATCGGCTTGGGTTTCCTTCAAGGGTTGCCCGTCAACCTGCACGCCGATCCGAAGGTGGGGAAAAATATCGCCACTGAAGAAGTCGATATAGCGGACGCCAATCCGCTCGGTTTCGCGCACAAATCCCGCCGCTTTAACTCGTGCTAGGAGCCAGCTCAGTTCCGCACGGATGGCAGGCCAACCCGGATAGTCCCGCGGTTTGGTGACCAGGCTGATTACCCTCGGTCCCAACTGAACGATAAATCTATCGCCTTTGAACTGGAACAGCGGCAGGTGGGTGAGGGCCGGGTCTTGGGCGCGGATAGCGTCCGGCACTTGGAGGAGGGGCAGATTGACTTGTTCTTTGTAACGATCACGAATCTGGCCGTAGAGCAGGCCGGGAAGCGTGGCCCAGCTTTCGGTGCTTACAAATCGGGCTTCGAAAATAGCCTCGATGATCGGGCAAGGTGTGATCCGATCTGGCAATCGTGCGGGGAACTGAATTTGGGAGGCCATGGCAGAGGGTGGGTTGGCGCCTATGGGATGAAGAAATAGCGGACTAGGCAATCGAACAAGCGTCTGTCGTCACCAAGCAAACGCCGAAACGGTCGCGCAGGTTTGGCCCGGTTCGTTCGTGATGATTATCAAGTCCGTTCAAAACACCGTGGCGAGCAAGCGGCAATATATCCCTTCACGCCTCGCCGAGATTCCGGCGGAGCAGGGCGGCGAGGGCGCCGGCGTCGTGCACCGTGACGGTTCGGGCGGCGACGCTGATGAGCTTGCGGTCGCGCAGCCGGGCCAGGGTGCGGGAGAGGGTCTCGCTGCTGGTGCCAAGCTCGGCGGCGAGCACGCGCTTCGTGCCGGGCAGCTTGATCACCCCACTCGCGCTGCCGCCCGGCGCGGTGCGGCCGTGCTTCACGAGCCAGTTCAGCAGCCGCGTCTCCACATCCTTGAGCGTGAGGTCGTCGAGCATGCCGACCAGCACGCGCAGGTGGGCGCTCATGGAGCCGAGCATGCGCAGGGCCAGATCGGGATGGCGGCCGATGAGTTCGAGGATGGGAGCCTTGGGGATGAGCAACACCGTGCTGGACTCGACGGCGCGGGCGTCGGCCGGGTAGCCCGTGGGGGAGGCGAGCGCGGCCTCGGCGAAGGATTCGCCGGCGCGGAAGACATGGATGACCTGCTCCTTGCCCGTGGCGTTGACGCGGTGGACGTTGATCGCCCCGGCCTGCACCAGGTAGAAGCCGCGCGCGGGCTCGCCCTCGTGGAAAAGGT
>JAYVZM010000318.1:0-3933 GCA_043783345.1 Verrucomicrobiota bacterium | reverse complement strand
GCATGACGTCGCTGAGTCGCAACGCGCCATCCGCACGACCCGCTACAAATACATCCGGCTCCATGATCCCACCGGTCCCAAGGTGGCAAATTGCGACGCCGGTCCGGCCAAGGAAGTGATGAGGAAGTTTGGCTGGTTCGACCGTTTGCTGGGGGCGGAACAGCTTTTTGATCTGATGCTCGACCCGCTGGAGCGCTGCAATGTGGCGGAGGAACCAGCGAATGGGGAAGTTCTCGCTGCCATGCGTCAGCGCCTGGGTGAATGGATGCGGAAAACCCGTGACCCCCTGCTCAACGGCCAGCAGGTGCTGCCTCCCACGTGGCTAGCCGCGCGCCGCTGAGCCCCTCGCTCGCCGGCAGCTTTGCCCGGTTCCCACCGGGAAAACGGATGCAATACCGCGGCCTTTGGCGCCGGGCCGTGTCCGCGTCATGAACACGGGATGAACAAGAATCATGTCGTCCGGATTGCGGCGCACCTCCGGCTCCCGATCCCAACCACGGGTATGCCATTGTGAAGCGCCTGTTCGCTGTTCCCGAAATGAAGGAGTTCGACGACCTCAAGGAGGTTGCCGGACGGGGAATCACCGGCATCTCCGGCCAGCTCCGCGCCAACCTCATTCCGCCGCTCTGGAGTGAAGCGCGGAGCTACACCCGCGACAAGCTCCGGTCCGACCTGGTCGCCGGCGCCACGGTGGCGGTGGTTACCATCCCGCAGGCCATCGGTTTCGCCTTGGTGGCCGGCCTGCCCATCCAAGCCGTGCTTGCCACCGCCGTGGTGGGTTCGTTGATCTGCGCTTTCTACAGTTCGTCGCACCATCTGGTCTTCGGCCCGACCAACACCATCAGCATCACCCTCGCGGGTGCGGTCCTGGCCCTCGGGGATGTGCCGCTCACGCCATTGGAAAAAGTCCTGCTGCTCGGCCTGCTGATCGGACTGATCCAGCTCGTCGCCGGACTGACCCAGACCGGCCAGCTGACCCAGTTCATTTCCCGCACGGTGATCATCGCCTACACCACGGCCGTCGGCGTGTTGATCGCCATGGGCCAGGTGGGTAACCTGCTCGGCATCGACCGCGCCCCCACGGTCAGCCTGCCCGGAACCATCCGCCACCTGGTCGTGAGTTTTTTCAACCTGCAGTTCAACTACGTTGCGGCCGCCACCGGGCTTGGCTGCCTGGCCGCGCTTTACTTCCTGCGCCGCTGGCGGCCGCGCTGGCCGGACGGTCTCATCGTCCTGATTTTCGCGAGTGGGGTCGCGGCCACCCTGCAGCTCGAGCAACAGGGCGTCCGCCTCGTCCGCGATTTGGGCGAGATTTCGGGCGCCATGCCCATCTTTGTCGGGTTCCCCCTGAACCGTGAGGGTCTGCTGCTCGTGCCCCGGATCACCGGCACCGCCATCGCGATCGCGTTGCTGGGCATGCTCGAAGCCGTGTCGATCGCCAAGAGCCTGGCCGCGCGCTCCGGCCAGCGGATTGACCCGAACCAGGAGCTGATCGGCATGGGACTCGGCAATCTGGGCGCAACGGCTTTCGGCGCCATGCCGGGTTCCGCCTCATTTCTTCGCAGCGCCGCCAACCTGCAAAGCGGGGGGCGGACGCAATTCGCCACCGTCTTCAGCAGCGCCGGCGTGCTGCTGGCCGTCCTGGTTATTTTTCCCCTCCTCAATTACATTCCGATCGCCGCACTGGCCGCCTACCTCATCAACATCGCCTTCCGGCTGTTCAACCCCGAGCAGATCATGATCGCCCGTCGTTCCACCCGGGCGGATGCCGCCGTGTTTTGGATCACGCTCATCGCCGCCCTGTTCCTCCAGCTCGACACGGCCATCTACGTCGGGATCGGTCTCTCCCTGGTCCTTTTCCTGCAGAAGGCGAGCACCCCGACGCTCGTGGAGCATGCTTTTGACGACCTGGGGCAGTTGACGCGGATCGACGCCCCCACGGACCGCAACAATCCGCAGGTTTCCATCGTGCACGTGGAGGGCGACCTGTTCTTCGGCGCGGCCGACCTTTTCCAGGACGGAATCCGGCGACTCGCCGAGGACCCCAACATCCGGGTCTTCATTCTGCGCCTGAAGAACGCCTGGCACCTCGATGCCACAACCGTCATGGCCTTGGGGCAACTCCTCGACTACCTGCAGGCGCAAAACCGGCACCTGCTCATTTCCGGGGTCCACGGCGACGTCGCCACCGTGCTCAAGCGCAGCGGCCTGGCGAAGAAGATCGGGGTGGACAATCTCTTCCCCGCCGAGGAGAACCCCACTCTCGCAACCAAGAAGGCGCTCCAACGCGCCCAAACCCTCATCGGGGTCAAACCTGGGCTGCGCGTCTTCTACCACCAATCCGCTGCCGCCACCTGAGCGTGGCCGCTTGACTCGCGCCGTCCAGTTTCCTTCGCCCGTCTCATGTCTCCGAGCCAAACCCTGCGTGCGCCCCCGGCGATGGCACCATTCCATCTGTTGACCAAGCCCATCGGGGCGCGGTGCAATCTGGATTGCAGCTATTGTTTCTACCTTGAGAAGGAGAAACTTTATCCCGACGCGAACGGGATGCGCATGACGCCGGAAGTGCTCGAGGAATATGTCCGCAGCTACATCGCCGCGCAACCGGGACCCGTGATAAATTTCGCGTGGCAGGGCGGCGAGCCCACGTTGCTGGGGGTGGAGTTCTTCCGCACCGCGGTCGCCCTGCAGGCCCGGCATGCGCAGGGGAAGACGATCGAAAACGCCTTTCAGACGAACGGCACCCTGCTCGACGATGAATGGGGCGAGTTTCTCGCGGCAAACCGGTTTCTCGTCGGCATCAGCCTCGACGGCCCCGAGCACATGCACGATGCGTATCGCGTGGACAAGGGCGGACGCCCCACGTTCGCCAGGGTCATGGCGGGGTTGCAGGTCCTGAAGCGGCACCGCGTCGAATTCAATACCCTCACCACGGTTCACCGGAAAAATTCCACGCGACCGCTGGAAGTCTACCGCTTCCTGCGCGAAATCGGGTCGGGATACGTCCAGTTCATTCCGATCGTCGAGCGCGCCGCCGGGCCGGCGGCGACGAACGGCCTCTGGCTGGCGCCACCCCCGGATCACGCCGAGGCGGCGGAGCTGGACCACCAAGTCACCCCGTGGAGCGTGCGTCCCGGCGAATACGGCGATTTTCTCTGCCGGATTTTCGATGAATGGGTGCGGCGCGATGTCGGCAAAGTCTTCGTGCAGCAGTTTGACGCGGCCCTGGCCAATTGGTCGGGCTTGCCGGCCGGCGTGTGCGTGTTTTCAGAAGACTGCGGCCGGGCTCTCGCCATTGAACACAACGGCGACATCTATAGCTGCGACCATTACGTCTATCCGCAATACAAGTTGGGTAATTTGATGAACACCTCGCTTGCCGGGATGGTCGACTCACCGCGGCAACAGGCCTTTGGCCGGGCCAAATCGGCCAGCCTGCCACGCTATTGCCGCGAATGCCCGGTGCGTTTCGCCTGCCACGGCGAATGCCCCAAGCACCGGTTCCTCCAAACACCCGACGGCGAGGCCGGCCTTAACTACCTCTGCACCGGCTACAAGAAGTTTTTCACGCACATCGATTCACCAATGCGCACCATGGCTGCGCTGCTCGGAAACAAGCTGGCGCCGGCCAATATCATGACCCTGCCACGCTCCCAATGGCTGCCCAGCCCGTTGCTCCGCTCCGCTGCAGATAGTCGGAAATGACGGTGTTTCGAAAGATACATGGGGCAGGATCCCGACAGACGTGCCCCGCGTCCAGAGAAAGGAGCTCCGTCACGCGGAAGCCCGCCTACCGCGGCTTGATCAGGCAAAATCGGATTTTGAAAACACACCCTAGTATAACGTTTCAATGAAAGGTGAACGATAGCTTGCCGAAATCCCTGGAGCTCTCCACCATGTCGGTCCATGGCCCAATCGACCTCGCGTGCCGCC
>JAYVZM010000317.1:0-9879 GCA_043783345.1 Verrucomicrobiota bacterium | reverse complement strand
GGATGCCATCGTGCGCCGCCTCGAAGAGCCGGCGGTAGCGCAACTCCGAGGCAGTGAGGTCAGCGGTGATCATGATGATTTTTGCTCGTGGGAAACTGAGCACGCAAACGATATGCCAGTTGGCGGGCGGAGGCTATTGGGTGACCACCCCACATGCCTCGAACCGGCGCCAACCCGCCGCCCGGATTTTTCTTATTTGCAGGAGCCTGCTGGCAGGCGATTCAACCGGTGATCCGTCAACGTGGATTCAGAATCGCCTGCCAGCAGCCTCCTGCAACCCGACCCAACCGGCCGACCAGCGTCGCAGGCTCAGACTGCGTTGGAAATGTCCCGGCGGGCTCTCACGGGCCGCGCAGGAAACGAAGTTCGCTTTGCAGGCGCTCGACCTCGCGCCACAGGCCGCAGATCAGCCGGAGCGTCCGGCGATTCATCCCCTGGTGCCGGCGGTAGTGCTCGAAGCGGCGCAGCTCATAAAGCGCATCATCATCGAACGTCAGCTCCGTCTCCGGCCGCGCCCGCGCCTCGCCGAAGAGGCCGAGCCGGCAGTAATACCGCAGCATTTCCGGATGCAGGCCGGCCAGGCTCGCGGCGGCCTCGAGCGAACAGGTCGCGGAATTTCCCGCGCCCACCTGCACCAGCAGCAGGGAACGGTTTCTGGCCAAGCCGGGGTCATTCATGATTGCTCCTGGGTTTGAACGGGGAAAGGCGGGCCAGTTGCTCCCACAAGGCGCGTTCCTCCGCCGACACCGCGTCCGGCGTTTGAATCCGCACGGTGGCGTAAAGATCGCCGCGGCTGCCGTCCTCGCGCGACAGCCCCTGGTCGCGCACCCGCAGTTGCGTGCCCGCGGTGGTGCCGGGCGGCACCCGCAGCGTGGTGGCGACCGCGAGCGTCGGGATCTTCGCCTTCACCCCGAGGACCGCCTCCCACGGCGCCAGATCGAGGTCGCAATGCAGGTCGTCGCCCTGCACCCGCAGATCGGGGTGGCGCGCAAAACGCACCCGCAGGTAGAGGTCGCCCGGGGGCGCTCCGCCCTGTCCCGGCCCGCCTTGGCCGGCCAGGCGAATGCGCTGGCCCTCCCGCAGGCCGGGCGGAATGCGCACCTGGTAGGTGTTGGTGCGCCCGGCCGAACCGTCCAGATCCGGCCGGCGCAACGTCACCTTGCGCTGCGCCCCGCGCCACGCCTCCTCCAGCGTGACGAGCAGATCGGCCTCGATGTCGCGCCCTGGCTGGGCGAACTCCTCCCCGCCGCCGCGGCTCGCGAAGCCGCGGGGCGAGGCAAAGCCGCCGCCCCCGCCCCCGAAGAACGATTCGAAAAAGTCGCTGAACCCGGTGCCGCTGAATTCGAAGTCGGGCGCGCCGCGCGATGGCTGCGGCCGGCCGCGCGGGCCGCCGCCGGCGGCGAACGGACCGTGGGCGCCCTCCTGCCAGTTCGCGCCGAGTTCATCGTAGCGCCGCCGCTTGTCGGGATCGCCCAGCACTTCGTAGGCTTCGTTGATCTCCTTGAACTTCGCCTCCCCGCTCGCCTTGTTTTTGGCCACATCGGGGTGATGGATCCGCGCCAGTTTGCGAAAGGCCTGCTTGATTTCCTCCGCGCTGGCGGTGCGGATGACGCCCAGCGTCTCGTAGTAGTCCTGGAATTTCACAGCCATGGGACGCAGCGTCCTTGATTCATTTCGCCTCCATCCTCCATGAGGCAGGATGCGCGCAAAGTGCTGCGCAGACCATGGGGTGTAACCCTAGGCAACGCGACCGCTGGTTCCCTCTCCTCAT
The DNA here is from genome assembly GCA_043783345.1 of Verrucomicrobiota bacterium. Classification (GTDB taxonomy): domain Bacteria; phylum Verrucomicrobiota; class Verrucomicrobiia; order Opitutales; family Opitutaceae; genus Lacunisphaera. The sequence goes on along the minus strand of JAYVZM010000317.1, from coordinate 8,108 downwards.
ACCAAGTTGTGGCCGCCTCGCCGCTCTGTCCCTCTCTGGGAACAATACCCCATAGGCTCTTCTTCCGCTGGCGGGCATATTGCTGTCACATGAATCAACCATCGCCCGACTCTTCGACCGGATACTGGAATCGGGTGCCCTCGTGGGACTAGCCTTGCGGACTGGGCCCGGTGCGACAAATTCGACGGCAAGTTTATGATTGGCCGGCCGGAGGAATTCCGCGGAACCGGGCACCGGCGGGAAGCGCGGCGGGTCAACAAGTAAGAACCACATGCAGACACTTTCGCAACGTTGGCAAACCTGGAAGGCCAGGCAGACGCGTCCGCGCGCGAGCGAGCCGCCTTTGCGCGCCGAGTTGTTCAGCGTCGAGCAACTCGCACGCCACGCTCGCGCCCTGGCGGCCGACCACCAGATCGTCACTCCCCATCGCGCCAACCGCCTGCTGACCCGTTTGGATGAAAACGAGGAGAGCCTCCGGGCCTTCAATCGCGCGACCCTTGAGGTCAATCCCCGCCGGCGCATCACTCCCGCGGCCGAATGGCTGCTCGATAATTTCTACTTGATCGAGGAGCAGATCCAGATGGCCCGGCGGCATCTGCCCCGGGGCTACAGCCGGGAGCTGCCCCGCCTGGCGCGCGGTCCCTCCGCCGGACTGCCGCGGGTCTACGACATCGTGCTCGAATTGATCTCGCACGTGGATGCCCAGATCGACGCGGGGCCGCTCAGCGCCTTCATCGCCGCCTATCAGAAGGACGCTTCCCTGAAACTGGGTGAGTTGTGGGCCATCCCCATCATGCTGCGCCTGGGGTTGATTGAAAACCTGCAGCGCATCACCACCCGGCTGACGGTCGCCCGCTTCGACCGGGATCTCGCGGACTTGTGGGTGGACCGGTTGCAGGAGATGGCCGAGAAGGACCCGTCCTACCTCGTGGTGGTGGTGGCGGACATGGCGAAGTCCGGCCTGCCGCTGTCCAGTTCGTTCGTGGCGGAATTCTGCCAGCGGCTGGCGCAGCGCAGCCCGGTGTTGCACATCGCGCGCGGCTGGCTCGAGCAGCGGCTCGTGGAACAGGGCTGGTCCATCGAGCAGCTGGTCCATCAGGAGAGCCAGAACCAGGCGGCCGACCAGGTTTCCGTCAGCCACAGCATCGCCAGTTTGCGTTTCCTCAGCGCAATGGACTGGAAGGAGTTCGTGGAGAACCTGAGCCTGGTCGAGGCGACTTTGCGGCAGGATCCGGCCGCGGTTTATGGCGAGATGGATTTCCCCACGCGCGATCGCTACCGGCATTCGGTCGAGTTCCTGGCCCGGCACAGCCGGCGCGCGGAGGAAGACGTGGCCCGGTGCGCCATCCAATTGGCCGCGGACAGCGCCCGGCAGAAGGGGCGCGCAGACCGGACCGCCCATGTGGGCTTCTATCTGATCGACCAAGGGCAGGCCTGGCTCGGGCGTCAGGTTGGCGTGCGGTGGCCGTGGCGGATGAGCCTCGAACGCGGCATTCACCGCTTCCCCCTGACGTTCTACGCGGGCGGCATTGGCGCGGTCACCCTGCTCGCGACGCTGGCGTTCATGCGCCAGGCGCCGGCGTTCGGATTGGCGGGATGGAAATTCGCGGGCTTCTCCCTCGTCTTCCTCCTCTGCGCCAGCCAGCTCGCCGTGGCGCTGATGAACTGGCTGTCCACGATGCTGGTGCAACCCCGCCGGCTTCCGCGGCTGGACTATTCCACCGGCATCGCTCCGGATTGCCGCACGATGGTGGTCGTGCCCACGATGCTCACGAGCCCCGCGGGCGTGGACCGGCTCATCGAGACCCTGGAGATTCACCATCTCGCCAACCGGGACCCGCACCTGCACTTCGCCCTGCTCACCGACTTCCGCGACGCCCGGGCGGAGGTCCTGCCCGGCGATGAGCAATTGCTGCAGCGGGCGCGGGTCGGCGTCGAAGCGCTGAACGCCAGATATCCCGCGGAGCAGCGCGACCGCTTTTTCCTGTTTCACCGGCCGCGCCGGTGGAACGCCAGCGAGGGCTGGTGGATGGGTTACGAACGCAAACGCGGCAAGCTCGCGGAGTTCAACGCCCTCCTGCGCGGCCGCTCCCGCGATAGCTTTTCCCTGATCGTCGGGGAAACGGCCGTCCTGCCGGCCATCAAATACGTCATCACCCTCGACACCGACACCCAGCTGCCCCGCGATGCCGCCCGGCAGCTGGTGGGCACGATGGCCCATCCCCTGAACCGCCCGGTGTTCGACCCGGTGCGCGGGATCGTCGGCCAGGGCTACGGCATCCTGCAGCCGCGCGTCGGCGTGAGCCTGCCAAGCGCCCGGCGCTCCTGGTTCGTCCGGCTCTTTGCCGGAGACGCCGGCATCGATCCTTACACGCGGGAGGTGTCCGACGTGTATCAGGATGTCTTCCGGGAAGGCTCCTTCATCGGCAAGGGAATCTACGAGGTGGACGCCTTCGAGCGCGCCCTGCGCGGCCGTTTCCCGGAGAACACCGTGCTCAGCCACGATTTGCTGGAAGCCTGCCATGCCCGCTCCGCCCTCGTGAGCGACGTGGAATTCTACGAGGAGCATCCCTACCGCTACAACGTCGACACCACCCGGCGGCACCGCTGGATTCGCGGCGACTGGCAGATCACCCAATGGCTCCTGCCGCGGGTGCCCGGCTCCGATGCCCGGCGCATCGCCAATCCGCTTTCCGCCCTGTCGCGGTGGAAGATCTTCGACAATCTCCGGCGCAGCCTGGTCCCCTTTGCGCTGCTGCTCCTGGTGCTGGGCGGCTGGCTGCTGCTCCCCCGGCTCGGCGGCCTGAGCGCGCTGCTGGTCCTGGCGATCATCATGTTCCCCGGATTGCTCGCGGCCCTGGTCACCGCGCTGCACAAGCCGGATGATCTGCCTTGGGCGAGGCACCTGCGCGGCGAGGCCCGGTCGTTCGGCCGGCAGCTCGCCCAGGTTTTTCTCACCCTGGCCTTTCTCCCCTACGACGCCTTCATCAGCCTCGACGCCATCGGCCGGACGCTGCTGCGCCTGCTGGTGACGCGCAAGCGCCTGCTCGAATGGCAGACGTCGAGCGACTCCGAACAGGCCGCGCGCGCCGATCTCGCCGGGTTTTATGTCACGATGTGGATCACGCCGGTCATCGCGCTGGCAAGCGGCAGCCTGCTGGTCTGGTCGCAGCCGGCCCAGCTGCCCCTGGCGCTGCCGGTGCTGGGCCTGTGGCTGGCCGCACCGTGGATCGCGTGGCGGGTCAGCCAGCCCATCGGAGTCCCGGTGCCGGAATTGACGGCCGGCCAAACGGACTTCCTGCGCCGCACGGCCCGCCTGACCTGGTATTTCTTCGAAGCCTTTGTCACCGCGCAGGAGAACTGGCTGCCGCCGGACAATTTCCAGGAAGTCCCCGCGCCGGTGATCGCGACGCGGACCTCGCCCACCAACCTGGGCCTGGCCCTGCTCGCCAACCTGGCCGCCCGGGATCTCGGCTATCTTTCGGCCGGCGGCCTGCTGCGCCGCACCCAGGACGCCCTCGCGACGATGCAACGACTCGAGCGGCATCGCGGGCATTTCTACAATTGGTATGAGACCCGCACGCTCCAGCCCCTCCTCCCGCTCTATGTCTCGTGTGTGGACAGCGGCAATCTCGCGGGACATCTGCTGACGCTCGGCGCCGGGCTGCGGGAACAGGCCGGTGAAAAGATCTGCCCGCCGCAGCTCTTTGCCGGCCTCCGCGACACGGTGCGGGTGGTGCGGGAGCTGGCCCGGGAAAACACCGCCCTCGCCCAACTCGACGCCGAATTGGAGCAAGCCCCGGCCCAACTGCGCCCGGCGTTCAGCCTGCTCGAACGCGTGACGGGCCAGGCGACCAGGATCGCCGCCTCGCTCGCCAACGAAACGGACGAAATCAAGGAATGGGCCCGGACGTTGCAGCGGAACTGCGAGGATCATCGGACGGACGTGCTCTTCCTCGCCCCCTGGCTGTCCCTCCCGGGTGACAGCAGCCGATTGGAGAAAAAACTCGGCCGGGCGCCCACCCTGCGCGAAGTCGCGGCGCTGGATCAAGCCCGCGATCCGGCGATCGACGGCGGCGAGAATGGCGCCGAACTCGCGCGCTGCGTCCAGGAAGCCGGCGACCGCGCCCGTCAGCGACTGCTCACGCTGGATGCCCTGGCCAGGCAAAGCGATGAACTGGCCGCGATGGACTTTGATTTCCTGTTCAACGAGGCGAGGGATTTGTTTTGCACCGGATTCAACGCCACCGAACGCCGGTGTGACGCCGGTTTCTACGATCTGCTGGCCTCGGAAGCGCGGCTGTGCAGCTACGTCGCCATTGCCCTGGGGCAGGTCCCGCAGGGCCACTGGTTCGCGCTGGGCCGGCTGCTCGTCGCTTCGCGGAGCGAGCCGGTCCTGGTTTCGTGGAGCGGCTCGATGTTCGAATACCTGATGCCGCAGCTCGTCATGCCCACCTACGAAAATACTCTCCTCGACCACACCTGCCGCGCCGCGGTGCAGCAGCAAATCGAGTATGGGAAGTCGCGCGGCGTGCCCTGGGGCATTTCCGAATCGGGCTACAACCGGACCGACGTGCATCAGAACTACCAATACCGCGCCTTCGGCGTCCCCGGCCTGGGTTTCAAACGCGGCCTGGGTGACGATCTGGTCATCGCCCCCTACGCCACCGCCCTGGCGCTGCCGATCGCGCCGGTCGAAGCGTGCGAAAATCTCCAGCGACTGGCGGCCGAGGGACGCCTGGGCACCTATGGATTCTATGAGGCGGTGGACTACACGGCGGCGCGGCTGCGGCCGGGCGAAACGAGCGCCACCATCCGGTCCTTCATGGTGCATCATCAGGGCATGAGCCTGCTCGCCCTGGTCAATTTCCTGCGCGACAATCCCATGCCCCGGCGGTTCATGGCCTGCCCCTTGCTCAAGGCGGCGGACCTGCTCTTGCAGGAACGGGTGCCCAAGACCGGCCCGAGCGTGCGCGCGGAAGATTTGAAACTCCAGGAAGCGCAGCCGCTCGCCGGCGAGGGCGAAAGCGGGATGCGGGTCTTCACGGATCCCTCCCCGGCGGCCCCCGAGGTTCACCTCCTGTCCAACGGTCGTTATCACGTCGTCATCAGCAGCGCCGGCGGCGGCTACAGCCGCTGGCGCGATCTGGCGGTCACCCGCTGGCGCGAGGACGCCACCCGCGATTGCTGGGGGACGTTTGTCTACCTGCGCGATCTGGCGACGGGCGACTTCTGGTCCACGACGCATCAACCCACCCTGCGTCCGACGAAAGGCTATGAGGCCGTCTTCACCCAGGCGCGCGCGGAGTTCCGGCAGCGCCAGGCCGGCCTCGACATTCACACCGCCATCAGCGTGTCGCCGGAAGACGACGTGGAATTGCGCCGCATCACGATCACCAACCGCTCCTCCGTGACGCGGTCCATCGAACTGACGAGTTACGCGGAAGTGGTGCTGGCGCCGCCGGCCGCGGACACGGCGCATCCCGCTTTCAGCAATCTCTTCGTGCAGGCGGAATTCGCGCCGAAATCCTCCGCCCTGCTCTGCACCCGCCGGGCCCGTTCCCCGGAGGAGAAGCCGCCCTGGCTGCTGCATCTGCTGGTCGGCCAGGGGGGCGAGCTCGGGCCGGCGTCCTGCGAAACCGATCGCTTCCGGTTTGTCGGCCGCGGCGGCACCCTGGCCAGCCCGGCCGCCCTGCACGGTCCCGGGGCCCTGTCCAACACCGTCGGGGCCGCGCTCGATCCGATCATTGCGCTGCGCCGAACGTTGACGCTCGCGCCCCACGAAACCGCCACCCTCGACCTCGTGCTGGGCGTGACGGAAAACCGCGAAGCCGCGCTGGTCCAGATGGAGAAATACCAAAGCCCCCGCATGACCGACCGCGTCTTCGATCTGGCGTGGACGCACAACCAGGTGACCCTGCGCCATCTCAACGCCTCGGAAGGCGAGGCGCAGCTTTACGGCCGGCTGGCCGCGGCGTTGATCTACGCCGACCCCGCCCGCCGGGCCAGCCCCGGAGTGCTGGGCATCAACCGGCGCGGCCAGAGCGGCCTGTGGAGTTATGGCATCTCGGGCGACGCCCCGCTCGTCCTGCTCAGCATCAGGGATCCGGGAAAAATCGAGATCGTCCGGCAGCTGATCCAGGCGCACTCCTACTGGCGCATCAAGGGACTGACGGTCGAACTGGTCGTGTTGAACGAGGATGTCTCGGTCTACCGCCAGTCCTTGCACGACCAGATCATCAGCCTGGTCACCTCGGGGATCGCCGCGCAGATGCTCGACAAGCCGGGCGGCATCTTCGTCCGGCGCCTCGAGCAGGTGCCCCATGAGGACCGCGTGCTGCTGCAATCCCTGGCGCGAATCGTCCTGGACGATGACCGGGGCCCCCTCGCGGAACAACTGGAGCGGCGGCACGTGCGGGAATCGGCGGTGCCCATGCTCACGCCCACCCGTTCCGCCTGGTCGGATGCTTCGCCCCCGATCCCGCCGCGGGAACTGATTTTCCCGAACGGCTTCGGCGGGTTCACGCGCGACGGGCACGAGTATGTCATCACGCTCCAGGATGGCCAGATGACGCCGGCGCCGTGGGTGAACGTCCTGGCGAATCCGTTTTTCGGCACGGTCGTGTCGGAGAGCGGCGGCGCCTACACCTGGGTCGAGAACGCCCACGAGTTCCGGCTGACGCCCTGGAACAACGACGCGGTCCAGGACACGTCGGGCGAGGCCTTCTACATCCGCGACGAGCAGACCGGGCAGTTCTGGTCGCCCACCCCGCTGCCGGCGCGCGGGACGACGCCGTATGTCATCCGCCATGGTTTTGGCTACACCGTGTTCGAGCACACCGAGAACGGCATCGCCTCGGAACTGTGGATCTATGTGGCGATGGACGCGCCGGTGAAGTTCGCGGTCCTGAAGTTGCGCAATGTTTCGGGCCGTTCGCGCCGCCTGTCGGTCACCGGCTATTGGGAATGGGTGCTGGGCGAGCTGCGGGCGAAGAGCCTGCTGCACGTGCAGACCGAGGTGGACCTCAAGACCGGCGCGCTGCTGGCGTCCAATCTCTACAACACCGGATTCCCCGGACGCATCGCGTTCATCGACGTCGGCGACGCGGCCCGCACCCTCACGGGGGACCGCAAGGAATTCATCGGGCGGAACGGAAGCCTGGGCCGGCCGGCGGCGCTGCTCCGGGCGCGCCTTTCCGGCCGGGTCGGCTCCGGGCTGGATCCCTGCGGGGCGGTGCAGCTCGCCTTCGATCTGCCGGACGGCCAGGAACGGGAAACGAGCTTTCGCCTCGGGGTCGGCCGCAGCCCGGCCGACGTGCAGAACCTGATCCAGCGTTTTCGCCCCGCGGACGCGAGCCGCGTCGCTCTCGAAGGCGTCTGGGCCTATTGGAACCGGACCCTCGGCGCCGTGAACGTGGACACCCCCGACCCCGCCGTGAACGTCCTGGCGAACGGCTGGCTGCTGTATCAGACCCTGAGCTGCCGGCTCTGGGGGCGGACGGGTTTTTATCAATCCGGCGGCGCCTATGGCTTCCGCGACCAGTTGCAGGACGTGATGGCGCTGGTGCATGCCGAACCGGCCCTCACCCGCGAGCATCTGCTCCGCGCCGCCGGGCACCAGTTCCGCGAGGGCGACGTCCAGCACTGGTGGCACCCGCTGGCCGGGCGCGGCGTGCGCACGCATTTTTCCGACGACTTCCTGTGGCTGCCTTACGCGACCTGCCGTTACGTGGCGTGCATCGCGGACACCGGCGTGCTCGACGAAAAAATCCCCTTCCTGGAGGCCCGGCCGGTCAAGCCGGAGGAGGAGGCCTACTACGACCTGCCGAACCGTTCCGAGGAGGCGGGCACGCTTTACCAGCATTGCGTGCGCGCCATCGAGCGCGGCCTGAATTTCGGCGCGCACGGCCTGCCGCTGATCGGCTGCGGCGATTGGAACGACGGGATGAATCTCGTCGGACACGAGGGCCGGGGCGAAAGCGTGTGGCTGGCCTTCTTTCTCCACGACGTGCTCACGCAGTTTGCGGGGCTGGCGCGCGCGCGGGACGACCTCGCCTTTGCCGAGCGCTGCCTCGGCCAGGCGCGGCAGCTGCAACGGAACATCGAAC
>JAYVZM010000316.1:0-9888 GCA_043783345.1 Verrucomicrobiota bacterium | reverse complement strand
GGAGTCCGCGCCCCACCCTCTTACTTGGTTTCCTCTTTCTTGGGCTTTTCGAGCATGACCTTGCTGCCGTCCTTGAGGCGGCGGCTGATGGCGGCATAACTGCCGGAGACGACCTCCTCGCCGGCCTTCACGCCGCTCTTGATCTCGATGGAGGAGTTGTCGGCGATGCCGGTCTCAACCTTGCGCTGCTTCACGGTGTCGCCCGTCTTGACGAAGACGACGCGCAGCAACTGGTTCTGGGTGCGCCGGGCCTCGTTGCGCTCGCTCGCGACCTCCAGGTCGTTGCCCGAGCGCTCTTTCGCCTCCTTGGCCTTGGCCTGCTGGAGTTCCTCGGTGGTCTTGCCGCCCTCGGCGCGGACGGTGACGCTCTGGATCGGCACCGCGATGACGTTCTCGACCGTCTGGGTCTCGATGTCCACCGTGGCGCTCATGCCGGGACGCAACTGGGCGTCCGGGGCCTTGACGCTGATCTTGACCAGAAAATTGGAGACGTCGTCCGAGGCGGACTGGGCGGCGGATTGCGCACCGGTGGTGATGGCCGAGCTGCTGATTTCATTCACAGTGCCGGTGAACTTGCGGCCGGGAAAGGCGTCGACGGTCACGATGGTGTTGTCGCCTTTCTTGACGTTGATGATGTCATTCTCGTTCACCCGCACGCGCACTTCCATCTTGTCGAGGTTGGCCAGGCGCATGATTTCGGTGCCGGCGAAAGAGCCGGTGCCGACCACGCGCTCGCCCACCTCGCTGGTGAGGGAACTGATGCTGCCGTCGACCGGCGAATAAATGGTGGTCTTGGCCAGCGAGTCCCGCGCCTGGCTGAGCGAACCCTCCGTGCGGCGGATTTGCGCCAACGAGGAATCGAAATCGGCCTTGGCGACGTCGAAGTTGGTTTTCGCCGCCAAGGAGTCGGCCTCGGATACGAGTTTCTTGGCGTGGAGCTCCTGGGATTGCTTGAAATCCTGCTCCGCCTTGGTGAGCCGGGCCCGGCTCAGCACGCTGGTGGCCTTGGCCGAGGCCAGGGCGGCCTCCTGTTGTTCGAGCGCCGCCTGGTAAAAGTCCGGCTTGATGCGGACAAGGAGGTCGCCCTTTTTCACGCTCTGGCCTTCGATTACCGGGATCTCGATCAGTTCGCCCGCCACCTCGGGCGAGATCTTGACCTCGACCTCCGGCTGGACCTTGCCGGTGGCGGTCACGAGATGCGTGATGGTCTTGGTGACCGCCTTTTCCGTGGTCACCTGGATGGCGGCCTCCTTTTTGCGGGACGCCGCGACTGCCGCGGCAATGACGGCGACCACCACTAGGGAGATGAGCACAATGATAAGCGTGCGCCGGGATTTTTTTTTCTTGGGGGGACTGGCGGGGATTTGCGCAGTGAATTGGTTCGTAGGAGCGGTCATGGTAATCAGTTGGTCGGTTAGCTTGATAGAAAAGATCGGAGCTTGGCCAGCGCTTTACGCACCGGACCGCCGGGCCGGACCAAAACACAAGGGGGCCCGGAAGGACCCCCCTGCAACACAACTGATAACTACGAACGAACGCAGTGAAATGGCGGCGATGGCCGGGGAAAATCCCAGAGCGATGAGGCTGGAGTTTTTTGCGGTCAACCGCCCGGTTGCCGGGACGAAACAGGCAGGACGGCAGGAAGTGCTGGTCATGGGAGTCAATACACCCGGTTTTCGCCCGAAGTTGCACCCAGTTTTGATGAACGGCAGCAACGGCCGGATGAATGGCTCCCGGGGCGGTGGCGGGGCGCCCGCCCGCGCTCCCGCGGATTCACCGGCCGGCTTGTTCCCAAACCAAGGCTGCCCCGACGATGCCGGCGTCGTTGTGCATCCCCGCCGGCACCACCTTGGCATGCGTCTTGAGATACCGGAACCACTTGTCGGACTTCTTGCTCACGCCGCCGCCGACGATGATCAGCTCCGGGGAAAACAGCCGCTCCATCACCCGCAGATAAACGTTCACGCGGCCGGCCCATTCCCGCCACGACAGGCCGCGGCGCTTGCGCACGGCGGCGGACGCGAAGCGCTCAAACGGCTTCCCGCGCCACGGCACCCAGCCGAGTTCGGCATTCGGGAAAAGCTGCCCGCGGTAAAACAGCGCCGAGCCGATGCCCGTGCCAAATGTCAGCATCAGCACCGTGCCCTGCTGGCCGCGCCCCGCCCCGAATTTCATCTCCGCGAGCCCGGCGGCATCGGCGTCGTTGAACAGCCGCACCCCGCAGCCGGTCGCCCGGCGAAACAGCGCCCCGCCGTTCGTCTCCGCCCAGTTGTCCCCGAGATTCCCCACCGCCCCGATGCGCTCACCCTTGATGATGCCGGGAAATCCGATGCCCACCGGTCCCTTCCAGTTGAAGTGACGCGCAATCTCGCGGGCCGCCGCGATGCCCTGTGCGGTCGGACAGGGCGCATCCACCTCCAGGCGGTGCCGCTCGGCCAGCAGCCGGCCGGTCTTGGTGTCCACGGGGGCGCCCTTGAAGGCCGACCCGCCGATATCGATGCCGAGAACTTTCATGGTGCGGCTGCGAATTACAGTCATTCCTGCGCCTGTTGCAACTCCTCCTGCGTCGCGGAACGCACGGTCACCAACTCGACTTCAAAATGCAGCGCCTGCCCGGCCAGCGGGTGGTTCGCGTCGAGCAAGACCTCGTCGCCTTCGACCGCCAGCACCGTCACCACGGGAGCGTGCCGGTCCGGCCCCGTCTGGAATTGATCGCCCGGCTTCAGCTCGTCCACTGGCAGCCGGGAGCGCGGCACTTTCTGCACCAGTCCGGCGTCGTGCGCCCCGTAGGCCCGCTCCGGCGGCACCACCACGTTGCGTTTTTCTCCCAGGGCCATGCCGAGGAGCTGCTCCTCCAGCCCTTCGATGATCTGTCCCGCGCCCTCGAGGAAAGGCATCGGGGCATTGCCGCGCGACGTGTCGATCAGCCGGCCGCTGCCGTCCTTGAGCGTGTAGTGAAAGGTGAGCGCGCGCCGGTTCATGCTTCCTGGCGGAGAATTTCCAGCGGCGGCTGGCCGCTCACCCCGCGGTTGGCGAGCCAGCCGGTGATGACGGTCAGCGCCACCACCGCCGCGATAGCACCGCCGAGCAGGGGCAGCGGGGGCACCGCCGAGACCTTGAAGAGAAACCGGGCCAGCAGGGCGTTTGCCGCAACGGCCAGCACGCCGCCCGTCACCGCGGCCAACAGGCCCAATACCGTGTATTCCGCGAACATGATCTGCCGCAGCTGGACCCGCTGGGCCCCGAGCGTCCGCAACAGCACCGCCTCGCGGACGCGCTGGTGCCGGCCCATCAGCACCGCGCACACCAGCACCACCAGCCCGGTGATGACGGTGAAGCTGGCGAGAAAGGAGACGGCCCACGCGATCTTCGTGAAAATCCCGTCGAGCAGCCGCAGCACGAAACCCAGGTCGATCGCCGACACATTCGGCAGCTCCTGCGCCACCGCCCGCTGCAGCCGCGCCGTCTCCGCGGGATTCTTCGCCTTCGCCGCCGCCGCGAAGGTCGCTGGCGCGGCATCGAGCGGACCCCGCGGAAATACGAAGAAGAAATTCGTCTGCATCCGCCGCCACTCGACCTGCCGGATGCTGCCGATGAACGCCTGGACTTTTACCCCCTGCACATTGAATTCGAGTTCGTCGCCCAGCTTCAGCTGAAGATCCTTCGCCAGGCTTTCCTCGATGGAAACCGGCACGCGCGTCGCATCGGCGGCGACCGTGCCTGCGAATTTCCCCGCGATCAGCTTTTCGGCGTCGTCGAGCGCGCTGCGATAGGTCGAACGATACTCGCGGCGCAGCGCCCAATGCGGGAGAGTGTCGGACTTGTCCGCCGCCAGTTCCTCGGCCGTGCGGCCCTTCAGCCCGCTCAGCCGCATCGTGACGATGGGCGAGGTCTTGGTCAGCGGCACACCTTCGCGTTTCGCGATGGCGTCGAGCTGGTCGATCTGGTCGGCCTGGACGTCGAAGAACATCAGGTTCGGGCGGTCGCCGCTGCCCATGCGGTCCAGCTGCCCCAGCAGCGAGGCGCGCGCGAGCAGGAGGGTGAGCAGCATGAAGGTGCCGAGGCCGAGCGACATCATCAGCAGGAGCGTGCGGTTGTTCGGCCGGTGGACGTTGGCCACGCCCTGCCGCCACGTGTAGGGCAGCCAGCCGGTCCGCGTCCGCCGGGCCAGCCAGATGATGCCGCGGGCGGCGCCGGCCAGGACGGCGAAGCTCACGCCCATCCCCAGGCTGAACACCAGGCCCGCTTTCCAACTCGAGGTCTGCAGCGTGGCAAAACCGAACACGGCGGCGCCGATCGCCGCGTAAACCGGCCAGCGCCATGGGTCGCCGTCGCCGTCATCCTCGTAACCCGAGCGCAACACGTGCAGCGGCGACACCCGGCGCACCTCGAGCAGCGGCAGCAGCGTGAACAGCGCGCTCACCCCCACCCCCGCGCTCACGCCCTTCAGGATCGCGGGCCAGGAAAGCGCGAACTCAAGAGGGGAGGACAGGAAATTCTGCAGCAGCAGCGGCAGCAGGAATTGCAGGGTCAGGCCCAGCCCCACGCCGAGCGCACTGCCCGCGAGACCAAGGCCGAGCCCCTGCACCAGGTAGATCGCAAAACTGGTCCGCGCGCTGGCCCCGAGGCACCGCAGCACGGCCACCGTGGTCAGCCGCTGGCGGATGAACACGTGCATCGCGCTCGCCACGCCCACCCCCCCGAGGAACAGCGCGAGGAAGCCCACGAGGCTGGTGAAGGAAAACACATTCTTGAGCGCGTCGCCCAGCTGTTCCTTGCGCTCCTCCGCCGTCGCGAAATTCATGCGTTCGTTGCGCAGCTCGCCCCGCAGCTTCCGTTCGACCTCCTTCGCATCGGCACGCGACGGCAGCCGGAGGTAGACCGTGTGCTGGGCGAAACCGCCCTTCGCCAGCAGGTTCGTGGCCTGCAGGGCGGCCATCGACACCTGCACGCGTGGCGCGAACATGGACGCGAACGGAGACTGGCCGGGGTATTTCTTGAGCGCACCGACCACCCGGAAGGTGACGGCGCCCAGCTTGATCTCCCCGCCGATCGCCAGTCCGGCCTGCGTGAGCGCCGTCTCCTCGACAATGGCAGTGTTGCCCTCGCCCAGTTGGGCAAACACCCCCGCCGGCGCGGTCTCCACCTCGCCGTAGAAGGGAAACCCGCCTTCGACGGCGGCCAGCTGGACCAGCCGGCGCTGGCCGTTGCCAAAGGTAGCCATAGTCGTCGTCGCGACCCCCCGCGCCATTTCCTCGCCGGCGGCGCGCAACCGGGCGAGCGCCTGGTCGGAAAAAGTCTGCCGCGCCGTGGCCGAAAGGTCGGCGCCGAGCAGCCCCTTGGCCTGCGAGTCGACCGCCGCGCGCAGGCTGTCGCCGAGCGAACTGATCCCGATGAGCGCGGCCACGCCCAAGACGATCGAAAGCGAATAAAGCAGCAACCGCCGCCGTGAAGCCCGCGTGTCCCGCCAGGCCATCTTCAGAATGAAATTCATATTGCCCGCGAATGACGCGAATTCACGCGAATCACTTCTTTGCCCTCACAATTCGTTTCCATTCCAAGCCAGGATAGTGACCGAAATTGACCAGCACCCCTAGTTCGTAGCCGGTCGCGTTCAGGTAATTGAGCACTTGCGCCACATGTTCATCAGTCAACTTCTCTGCCGCCTTGAGTTCTACGACTATCTTATCCCAACAGGTGAAATCGGGAGAATAAGTGTGTCGGAGTGACTGGCCCTTGTAGGTGAGGTGTAATGGCGGCTCATGAAAGAAGGGTATTTGCTGCAAGCCAAACTCCAGCTCGAGGCAATCATGGTAGACCGGTTCCAGAAAATCACAGCCTTTGTCGTTATACACCTCAAAGCAGGCTCCAACAATCTGGTAGCACTCCCCGGCGTAGATCAGGTCACTCATAGGTCCTCCATCATTCGTGTCGATTCGCGTTATTCGCGGGCCCATGTTTGTGTTTGGTTTTTGGCGACCGAATCAAACTTTCTCGTCGGAGTGGACGGCGCCGTTGCGCAGGCGGATGATGCGAGCGGTGCGGCCGGCCAGCTCGAGGTCGTGCGTCACCAGCACGAGCGTCGTCCCACGCTCGCGGTTGAGCCCGAAGATGAGGTCCACCATCGCGTGCGCCGTGTCGCCGTCGAGGTTGCCCGTCGGCTCGTCGCAAAAGAGGATGCGCGGGCGGTTGATGAAGGCCCGGGCCAGCGCCACGCGCTGCTGCTCGCCGCCCGAAAGCTTCACCGGGTAGTGGTCGACCCGCGCCCCGAGCCCCACTCGCTCCAGCAGCTCCCGGGCCGCCGCCTCCTGACCCGCCTCGCCGCGGAGCTCGAGCGGCACGAGCACGTTCTCCAGCGCCGTGAGCGTCGGGATGAGCTGGAAGTTCTGGAAGACGAAACCCACGCATTCGTTCCGGACGCGCGCACGGCCATCCTCGTCCAGCCCGCCGATCTCGCGACCGTCAAGGGTCACGCTGCCGGATGAGGGCTGGTCGAGCCCCGCGGACAGGCCCAGCAGGGTGGTCTTGCCGCTGCCGGACGGCCCGACGATGGCGCAGCTGCCGCCGGCCTCCAGGGCGAATGACACCTCGTGCAGCACGGTCAGGGAACCGGCGGCGGTGGCGTAGGTCTTGGTCAAGCGCTCGACTTTCAGGATGGTTTGAACACTCATTGCTTTTGACAATATGGGGCTGAACAAGAGTGAACTTCCGGCAAAGGGCAAAAGCCAAACAGGGTGGGCGGTCGCATTGTGCCTGTGGCTGGTCACGACGGGGCTGGGCGCGGCGGAGACCAAGGCCATTGTTTTTTTTGGCGACAGCCTCACGGCGGGCCACGGGCTCGACCCGGATGACGCGTTTCCCGCCCTCATCCAGAAGAAAATCGACGAAGCCGGCCGGCCGTGGCGGGTCGTCAACGCCGGGTTGAGCGGCGAGACCACCGCCGGCGGGCTGCGCCGCCTCGATTGGATCCTGCGACAGCGGGTGGATATTTTTGTCCTCGAACTGGGCGGCAACGACGGCCTGCGCGGCATTCCCCTGGAAACCTCGCGCGCCAACCTGCAAGCCATGATCGAGCGCATCCGGGCCAGATATCCGCACGTAGCCATCGTGCTGGCCGGCATGCAACTTCCCCCGAACCTGGGACCGGAGTATACCCGCCAGTTCGCCGCCATGTATCCCGAACTGGCCCAGGCCAACCACACTGCACTCATTCCCTTTCTACTGGACGGAGTCGGAGGTATCTCCACCCTGAATCAAGCCGACGGCATCCACCCGACCGCCGAGGGCCACAAGATCGTCGCCACCACCGTGTGGCGGGTCTTGCAACCCCTGCTATGAACCCCAGTCGCCCGCCCTATCTCATCGTTGCCGCTTTCGCCGGTGCAGCCCTGGCGCAGGCGCAGTCTGTCCGCGCCCCGGCCGCGCCGTGGCTGGAAAGCTTCAGTGTCACCGCCTCGGCCACGGCCACCAGCGTGGACAACATCAGCCGCACCTCCTACGCCCCCACCCGCAAGGACGCGACGACCTACGAGCTGGGCCTGAGCGCCAGCCGGCACGACCAGTTGGCGGCCAACTGGCTGCTCGACTCCGGCGCCGGAGTCGACTGGCTGTCGGTCCCGAAATATGACCTGACCGACAATTTGAAAGGCGGCCCGCGGCTCGCCCTGCAGCACAAGTTCGGCCTCGGCCCGCGGGCCACCGTCCTGCAATTCGACACCGGCCTGACTTACAAGGCTGCGCGGTTCGCCGCCGACCGGGGCTGGACCACCGAGACCGGGGTTCGTCTGGCCAAACGCCTCGATCCGGCGCTGAAGGTCGCCGCCAGCGGCCAGTGGCTCGAGCACAATGCCGCCAGCGCCACCTTCGATCTCCAGCAGCGCACGCTGTCGCTGGAGGCTGTCTGGGACATCACGGCAAAGTGGCGGCTGAGCGGCGCGGCCAGCCGGCTGTCCGGCCGGATCGTGGCCAACGCCGCCTGGCCGGTGTGGGGACAGGCCCTCAGCGGTAGCCTCGGTCCCCTCGTGGCCAATTACTACAATTCCATCCCCTGGGAGGTCACCAACCTCTACGGCCCCGGCTGGGTATCTTATAATGTGGAAGCCACGGCCAACCTCTGGTCGCTCGCCCTCGCGTATGCCGTCACCGAGCGCTCGACCGTGGAATTGCGCCTGAACAGCGCGTATGTGATCAATCACATCGATATCCGCTATCCGACGGAATCTTGGGGACTTGGTTTCGTCCATCGATTCTAATGAATGGCGTCATGAAGCTCCTGTCCGCCCTTGTCTTGCTGGTTGCCGCCTCGGCGATCTCCGCCAGCGCCGCCGACTTGGCCGTAGCGGTCAAGAGCAGCAAGGGCGACGCCGTGGCCGATGCCGTCGTGTCCCTCGTGCCGCTCGACGCCACCGCGCCGCTGCCGCCGCTGACCCCCGCGGCCCCGGTTGAGATCGCCCAGCAGAACCAGGAATACACGACCTACGTCACCGTCGTGCAGGCCGGCTCGACCGTCATGTTTCCCAACCGCGACACGGTGCAGCACCACGTCTACTCGCTCTCCAAGGCGAAAAAATTCGAGCTGCCGCTCTACAATCCCGGCGCGGCCGAGTCCTTTGTGTTCGACGTTCCCGGAGTCGTCACCCTCGGCTGTAACATCCATGATTGGATGCTCGCCTACCTGGTCGTCGTGCCGACGCCCTATTTCGCCAGGAGCGACGCCCGCGGCGCGGCCGCCGTGATCGCACCGGCCGGCCGCTACCGGCTCGAGCTCTGGCATCCCCGGCTGGCCGCCCCGCTGACCGGGGAAATCACGCTCGCCGACGGCGCCGCCGTCCGGCGCGAGTTCACCCTCACCCTCAAGGCCGACCGCCGCATCCGGCGCGGTCCCGAGGGCAAGCGCGGCGGGTATTGAGGCCGTGGCGTTCCGCGTTTTCCGCTTCCGCCGTTTCAGCAGCCAGCTGCTGCTCTTGGTCGCCGGGTTGATCGCCGTGGTGCAGGTGGCGGTCTACCTGCTCATCACCCGGGCCAACGAGGACAACGCCCGCAAGCACATCGAGCAGAACCTGCAGATCGGCGCCAGGATCTTCCGCCAGAACCTGAGCGAGCGCGTCGATTTCCTGGCCGCCAGCGCCAAGTTGATGAGCAATGACTACGCGACCCGGCAGCTCCTGATGCAGGATCCGATCGACCAGCGGACCCTGCGCTCCAATCTGGCCAGTTATGTCGATCGGGTGAAAGCACCGGTCATCACCATCTTTTCCGCCGAAGGTGAAATGCTGGCCATGACGGACAACGTGCTCGGCGCGGAAAATGTCGGCCCCTTCAAATACCTCATCGGGAAGGCCACCGAGAGCGACATGGAACAGGCCAGCGGCTATTCCTATCTTGGCGGCAAGCTGCACGCGCTGGTCGTCGTGCCGCTTTACGCGCCGTTCCCCAACGTGGTCGCGTGGTTCGGACTGGCCTTCCCGATCGACGCCGCCTTCGCCAACGCCATCAAAAACACCACGCTGCTAGACGTCACCTTCACCTCCAATCCCGACGAACCGGACCTCCGGGTGCTATCCACCACCCTCGATCCCGCCATGGCCGAAGCCGTGGCCCGGCACATCACGAAAATCGCGAAGGATTCTGCTCGTGGCGGCGAAATGCTTTCCTTGGGCGGCGAGCCTTACGTTACCCTCTTCGAACCGCTGGATCTGCTGGCCGAGGCCCCGGCCCGCATCGCCCTGCAGCGCTCGCTGACCGCCGAGCTGGCGCCGGCCCGGGAGCTGGAGAAAACCGTGCTGGGCATCTCCCTCGCCGCGCTCGTCGCCGCCACGCTGGCGGCCCTCTGGATCGCCCGCGGCGTCAGCCAGCCCGTGCAGCAGCTGGCGGAGCACACCCGGCACG
>JAYVZM010000315.1:0-3939 GCA_043783345.1 Verrucomicrobiota bacterium | reverse complement strand
CGGTTCATGAGCCAGACGATGGCAAACATGGCCGGCACCCGCGAAACGGTCATCCAGTTGGCCAGGGTAAAACGCATGACCCGCAGTCGAGACATCCGCCGTCCGCTTGGCAATCCCATGATTTTCGCCCGGCCGGATGGCGGGGCGCGCGCCGGCCCGTTTCACACAAAACTTCCTCGCCATCCCGGGGGGCCCTGCAATCCTCCCGACGGTTTCGCCATGAAAATTTGCATCTATCCCGGCACCTTCGATCCCTTCACCAACGGTCACCTCGACGTGCTCGAGCGTGCGGCGAAACTCTTCAGCCGCGTGCGGGTCGCGGTCGCCATCGACTCGACCAAGGCGCCGCTTTTCACCCCGGCCCAGCGCGTCGCGCTGATCAAGGCCAACCTGCACGGCCTGCCCAACGTCGATGTGGTGAGCTTTGAGGGTTTGCTCGTTGAGTTCGCCCGCAAGCAGAAAGCCCATGCCATCATCCGCGGCCTGCGCGCCCTCTCCGACTTCGAGTTCGAGTTCAACATGGCGCTGATGAACCGCCACCTCGACCCCGGCGTGGAGACGATTTTCGTGATGCCGAACGAGGCCTACAGCTACACCAGCTCCTCCCTCGTCAAGCAGATCGCCAAGCTCGGTGGCGACGTCACGAAATTCGTCCCGCCCAACGTAGCCCGGGCCCTGAAGAAAGCCCAGGCCAGGCAGTAGGCGGCGCCCCGCCGGGCCCGTGGCGAGCGCGGGATTAATTCCTGCCCGCTGAAACTTCCCCCGGGCCGCACCGTCATCCTGTTCTCCGGTCAAAGGTAACACCACCGCCGGTCAGAGCCAGTCTTTCAACCACCTCCCATGGCCGCCTCAGGCAAACCCGTGTTCAAATTCACTAACCTGCTTCTCGTCGCGGCCGTGGTGATCGCCGCCGGCGGTGGATACTATTACTATGATCGGGCCCGCGCCGCGCAACAGCCGCCCGCCTTCAACACCGCCACCGTCACCCGGGGCAACATCCGGCAGGTCGTCACCGCCACCGGCCAGCTCGATCCGCTGCTGAATATTGACGTCGGCAGCCAGATCTCCGGCCTCGTGCAGAAGCTCTACGTGGATTTCAACTCCGAGGTGAAGAAGGGCCAGAAACTGGCCGAGATCGACCCCTCCACCTACCAGCAGCGGCTCCGCCAGGCCGAGGCCAACCTCGCCTCCACCGAGGCGGGCAACCGACTCCAACGTCTCAACACCGAGCGCGCGAAGGAACTGCGCGCCAAACAGCTTGTCTCCCAGCAGGATTACGACCAGGCGGTCGCGCTGCTCCAGCAGTCCGACGCCCAGCTCCTCACCAGCAAAGCTGCGGTCGAGAACGCGCGCGTGGACCTCGAGCGCTGCACCATCAGTTCGCCCATCGACGGCATCGTGATCGCCAAACAGACCGAGGAGGGCAAGACCGTCGCCGCCAGCCTCAACGCTCCCGTCCTTTTCACCATCGCCAATGATCTGGCCAAGATGCAGATCACCGCGGCCGTCGCCGAAGCCGACATCGGGACCGTCGAGCAGGGCCAGACCGTCACGTTCACCGTCGACGCTTTCCCCAACCGCTCCTTTTCCGGCCAGGTCGTCCAGGTGCGCAACTCTCCCAAGACCGTCAGCAATGTGGTCACCTACGACACGATCATCAACGTCGACAACAAAGACCTTAAACTGCGCCCCGGCATGACCGCCAACGTGTCGATCATCGTCGCCAGCCGCGACAACACGCTGCGCATCCCCAATGCCGCGCTGCGCGTGCGGCTGCCGGACTCGGTCGCCGTCAAGGGCGCCGTCGCCGCGGCGGCTGCTCCCGTTGCCGCCGCCGCCGCGACCCCCGACCGGACCGCGGCACGGGCCGCGGGCAACCGCGAGGGCGGCGGCAACGCCGCCGGCGGAGAGCGTCGTCAAGGTGGCGGCGGCGGTGGACGCCGGGGCGGCGGCGGATTTCTGGGCGAGGACGCCACGCCGGAACAGCGCCAGAAGGCCCGCGAAATCATGACCGAGCTCGGCGTCGACTTCCGCAACGGTCCGCCCACGCCGGAACAGCGCGAGCAAATCCGCAAATTGCTGGTCGAGCGCGGCGTCATCACTGAAACCGCCCCGGGCCAGCCCGTCATCGTCACGCGCACCGTCTACCGGCTGCCCGCCGGCAATAAAAACGCGACGCCGGAGGCCGTCTCCGTCAAGGTTGGCATCACCGACGGCACCGCATCCGAGATCGTCAGCGGTCTCGCCGAAGGCGACGTCGTGGTCACCGGCCTGAGCACGAGCACGCCGGGCGAGGTCACCTCGCAGCGTCCGGCCGCCAATCCGTTCGGCGGCGGCCGCCGGTTCTAGGCCGCCATGTCCCACGTCGTCCAGCTTGAGGAGATCCACAAGATCTACGAATCCGGCGAGGTGCCCGTGCATGCCGTGCGCGGCGTCACCCTGACCATCGTCGGCGGGGAGTTCGTGGCGATCATGGGCGCGAGCGGTTCCGGCAAGTCGACGCTGATGAACCTGCTCGGCTGCCTCGACCGGCCCACCCGGGGCCGCTACCTGCTCGGCGGGACCGACGTCTCCGGCCTCGACCGCAACGAACTCGCCGACCTGCGCAACCAGAAGCTCGGCTTTGTCTTCCAGGGCTTCAACCTGCTTTCCCGCACCACGGCCCTCGAGAACGTCGAGCTCCCCATGCTCTATGGCAAACGGCGCTTCACCACCCGCGAGATCCGCGACCACGCGCTCCACAGCCTCGACATCGTCGGCCTCTCCCAGCGCGCCGACCACTTCCCCAGCCAGCTTTCCGGCGGCCAGCAGCAGCGCGTCGCCATCGCCCGCGCCCTGATCAACGAGCCGCAGATCCTCCTCGCCGACGAACCGACGGGCAACCTCGACTCCAAGACCTCCGTCGAGATCATGGGCGTGTTCCAGAAGCTCAACGAACAGGGCATCACCATCGTGATGGTCACCCACGAGCTCGACATCGCCCGCTACTGCAAGCGCAATCTCATCATGCGCGACGGCCGCCTGGTCAGCGATGTCGCCGTGCCCGACCGCCTCGTCGCCACCGTCGAGATGCAGCGCATCCTCGCCGCCGAGGCCGAGGCCAAACTCACCGCCTGATATGATTTTCGATTTTGGAATTACGATTTACGATTTGAAATACCCGGCTCCATCCTTTGTGGGACAGACTTTTTCGGCCATGAGCTGGGCCGCGTGTCGGGACGCCCCGATCATCTGGCTGCTGCCAGGGCCATGCCACCCGACAATTCCCACCCGCGCACACCTCGGCCAAAATCGTAATTCGTAAATCCTAAATCGTAAATCCCCGTGCGTTTCCTCAATGTCATCAAGGTCGCCCTCCGCGCGCTGCGCCGCAGCGCCATGCGCTCCGTGCTGACCGCGCTCGGCATCATCATCGGCGTGGCGGCGGTCATCGCCATGGTCAGCATCGGCAACGGCGCCAAGTCCCAGGTCGAGGCCTCGATCGCCAGCCTCGGCCAGAACATCATCTCGGTTTTCCCCGGCAGCGCCACCACCGGCGGCATGCGCGGCGGCTTCGGCTCGGCCAGCACCCTGACCGTCGAGGAAGCGCTCGCGATCCGCAATGAGGTCGACGGCGTCGTCGCCGTCAGCCCCGAAATGCGCGACCGCTCGCAGATCCTGGCCAACGGCCTCAACTGGAACACCCAGATCGCCGGCGAGGATGTGACCTACCTCGACATCCGCATCTGGAGCATCTCCGACGGCGAGATGTTCACCGAGACCGATGTGCGGAGCGCCACCAAGGTGTGCGTCATCGGGCAAACCATCGTCGGCAAGCTGTTTCCCGACGGCGATCCCATCGGCCAGTCCCTGCGCATCCGCAACCTTCCCTTCAAGGTCGTCGGCGTGCTGGCCGCGAAAGGTTTCAACTTTTTCGGCCAGGACCAGGACGACATTGTG
>JAYVZM010000314.1:0-9900 GCA_043783345.1 Verrucomicrobiota bacterium | reverse complement strand
GCCCGTTCCCGCATACCGGAGTTCAATCCAACCGGTGCGGCTCTGGAGCGGAGCACTCGTCCATTCGCCGGTATTGCGCGCCCCCGCTCCGTTCCAGGAACTCCAGAACGGCTCATGCACGAGAGGCCGCGTGCCGGCGGGGAGCGCGGTCGTGGGGGCGTCCGGCGCCCCGGTGATTTTTATCCGGGCAAAACCCTCCGTGATCACACTCGTCATTTCCAAGGGTGGCTTGACGCTTGCCGGCATGAGCGCCCGAAGTGAAGGACGGCTGATCCGGGAAAGAAAAGCGCTGGAATCGGGATAAGGAATGCCCGTCGTGGCCAGATGCCGCGCATCATTGGTCAACAGATAGAGCCTGGTGTTGGCTTCGGCGACCAGGTTTTCGGCGGCGGCGGCGCTCATTTCCACCCAGCCTTGGCGGAGGTGAAGCACGCTGCCGCCAGCGACGACGGCCAGCCACGCGACCGCCAACGAGGCAAGGGCAACGAGGCGAGTCCGGTTCGGGCGAGTCCTCCGGGTGGCCAGCCAGCCGAGGGCCAGGGCGTTGATGAAAACGCCAAATACCAGCGTGTCGATGTAGCGGCCGGGAGGAGGCAGCCCGCCATTGCCGCGGACGTAAGCGGTGGCCACGAGCTGCAGCAGCACCCAGCCCCCCAGTCCCACCAGAATCAAACCATCGCGACACGCCGTTCCGCGCGGACGCCGCAGTGTCACCGTGGCCAGCCAGACCCACGGGGCCCAGACCAGTGGCACCAGCCACATCGCCTGCGGCGCGGGCCATTGCACGCTCTGCCAGAAGGTCAGCAAAAAATCCCTCACGGTGTGGGCTTTCAGTCCCTCGTGGTAGTCGACCGTGACGCGGGTTCCGGCGCCCACGGCGATCACGACCAAGGCCACGCTCAAGGCCGGCAGGGCCTGGCGCCAGCTCATTTCCCGGCGAGCCAGCCGCCAGGCGACCAAGCCGAAGACCACCAGGGCGGCGAAGAAGCCCGAGGCCATGCTGCCCAAGGCCAGCACGGCGCAAACCGCCCCGACCCACCAAGTCCGAGACCACGGTTTCGCGGTGGGCAGACAGGCGATCGCGCCGTAGGAAAGTCCGATCAGAAACAGCTGTTGGGAGTGAAACCCGCTCACCACGTTCTGCCAGGCCAAGGGCAGGCCCCAGCCCGCGGCCAGGACCAGCCAGATCAGAGGCAGCGCCAACGGCGGACTGAAACGGCTGCTGTGGAGAAAAAGCAAGGCCGCGATCGCGGCCGGAAGCAGGGCGTTGAAAACGCATTCCAGACGCTGATCCCAGCAGCCGTTGGCCAGGGTCAAGGCGAGGTTGACGAGCTTGGTCATGACCACCCGGTGCTCATTGTGGGCGTGGACCAGTTCCGGCCAAATGGGTCGGCCCTCTTTCCACGGCGCCAGGAGATGCAAACCCTCCGCGTCCCACTGATCCCACACCGGCAGGTCGGAGCCAAACCGGCCGATGAAATCCCAGCGCATGCCAACCAGAAAGAGAGCGAGAAGAACGCCCGCCGCCACCAGCGGGGCGTGGCGTGAAATCCGGAGGTTGGCGAGGGGAACCATGCGGGAGTTGAGCAACTAGCGGCGGTGCCGCCAATGCCTGAGTTCCATCGGCCCGGGATTGAGCCGCAGGAGGGTCGGCCCGCCTTGGTCGAGCTGCCGGGCTTGCGCCGGCCAGTCCAGATCGGGCAGCGCCGGGGAGATGAATCGTGCCAGCCCGGCGAGCAAGCCCGCGGCAAGGAAGGCTTGGGCGGCCCGGCCGCGCCAGCCGGGGGCAATTGTGGCGAGAGCCGCCAACCAAAGCAGCAGCACCCGGGGAACGTAGAAATAGCGTTCGCCGTTCTCGAAACCGGAGAGTTGGGTGGGCTGGTGCCGGAACTTGAAGGCGACCGCAGCCAGCAGCAGCGTCAGGGCCAGGCCGAACATCCATTGGGTGGAACGATGGGCGCGATCCAGCCGGAGCAGCGCGCCCAGCCCCGCGAGCAGCACCGCGGCCGCGGCGATCGCCAGGGACGGGCTGAGTTGGGCGGAGAGGCGCAGACCGAGAAAGGCGCCGTCGATTGAACGGACCGCCAGCCAGAGCGGAAAGAATACACCGGGCAGCCCCCCGGGTTCCCCGGTGGGTGCCTGCGCGGCGAGGGAACAGAGCTGGATCGTCGCCGCCAACGCCGCCGTGCCGGCCAGAGCCCACGAAAAATACGTCCGCCGCCGCCAGGCGCGCAGCGCGAAGAGCGGGAGGAAAAAAATTACAAAGGGTCCGGTAAGTCCGAGCAGCACGACTGTCATCCCATCGCGCACGCGCTGGCCGGTGGTCACGGGTTCCTCGAAACAGAGCACCTGGATCAAAACCAGCGCCAGCGGCCACTGAAGGTTGGCGAGGCAGAGAAAGACCTCGTTGTTGTGGGCCACCAGCACGGCGGCCAGCGCGAGCCACGGCTTCGCCGGCAGGGCGAGGCGGGCCGAACAGGTGTGGACGACGAGCAAACCGATGGCGGCCCACGAAACATAACTGTAGATCGCCGGGACCCACGCGGCCGGCAGGCCGGCGCTTGCGAGTGCGATCAAGCGGGGCACGAGATGATAGTAGCCGGCGTAAGGCATGAACAGGCTCCGCCAACCCGAAAGGTCGGCCTGGATGAAAAACTCCGCCCCGTCCTCGGCCCAGAACTGCGGGTTGGCCAGCGCGTCGAACTTGCGGCACGCCACGATCGCCATGGCCAGGAGGACGAGCAAGGCGACCTCCCAAAAACGGAGGCGGGATATCGGGGTGGGACCGGAGGCGAAAGAAGAGGTTGGCTTCATTGTTCAAACCGGGTGGAGGCACCGTCGAAACAGCGCCGGCGAGCGCTGTTCGCCGGACGGAACCGATGGCGAGCGGGCAATGAGCGAGGACGGCCCGGCGAAGAAGAGAGGATGTCCGGCATGGCGTTTACCCTTCAGGTGGCTTGCTCCGCCCCGGTGTCCGTTACGCCCACCGAAAGCCGGCGGCCACTCCAAACGAGACTGGCGGCGGCCGCGAGCCAGATGACCGACCAGAACGGCGACCA
This sequence comes from Verrucomicrobiota bacterium, assembly GCA_043783345.1. GTDB lineage: Bacteria > Verrucomicrobiota > Verrucomicrobiia > Opitutales > Opitutaceae > Lacunisphaera. Next base: position 6,841 of record JAYVZM010000314.1, on the reverse strand, counting down.
GGTCGGGCGCAGCACCTCGTGCCAGGGATCCCAGCACGGGGACAGGATCCACACGCCGAGCCAGACGGCTATTTGCAGTCCGAACACGGCCCGGATCAACCGCAGACGCCCACTCAACAACAACCCCAGCACGGCGGCGACATGGAGCAGAGCGCCGGTCAGATAGGTGCCCTGGTGGATGACCGTGCCTTCGGGGCCAAACATCAGCGCGCACCACGCGATGACACTGACCAGCGCGACCTGCAGGCACCAGACCGCCGCCGCCTGCGGCTGGCGCCGCGCGAGCCAGAGAAACGGCAGACCGACGAGCAGGAACCCCAGCGATTGCACGAGGTGGAAAAATTCGCCGTTCTGCATCGCATTGCTGAAACGCCACCAGGCGCGGGACCAATCGCCCGTGAAAAACTCGAGCGAGGTGCGACCCAGGCTCGGGACCAGATTGGTGCAGTCGCCAACCAGCACGCGGACGTTCGACCATTTGTCGCGCACGATCTCCGACCCTGGCGTCTGGCGATAGGCCTCGGCAATCACGGTCAGGGCGCCACGTGGATCAATCGCCGGCCGGCCGGCCAGATGAAATTTGATGAGGCGGTCCCCCGGCGGATCGGCCCAATGCTGGTAGGCCAGCCACGGAGCAAAGAGCAGCAAGGCGACCGCCGCACTGCCCGCTATCAGGCGGTGGTCGCGCCAACCGCCGCGCAGCAGATGCACGGCGCCAAGCGCGAGCAGGCCGAAGAAACTGCCGCCGTGTCCGAGCATGGCCAGGGCGGCACAGGCGCCGAGGGCGACGATCTCGATCCCTGTGACCCGGCGCTTTTGTCCGGCGATGCGGTAGAGCAGGCCGGCGGCGGCGAGCAGGTAGCCGGCGGGGAGCAGCTTGGGCCAGGCAAAGAGCGTGTTGACCACGAAGAAGCCCGAGGTGACGCAGGCCAGCAGGCAGAGCCGCGCCGCACGGCGCGGCACGCCGAGCGCGGCAAAGAGCACCGTCAATCCGGCATAGACCGCGAGCTGGCAGGTGATGGCGGCGGCGATCCGCCCGCCGGGGCCGGTGACAAATGGCCGCGAGAGCAGCAGAAAACCGGTTTGCAGCGGCGGCCGGTCGCTGGTCAGCCAGTCGGCGACAAATGGGCGCAACGGCTGGTGGCTGAAAATTCTTTCCGCGAACATCTCAGGGATTTGATTGTCCGACGGCAGGCTCATATCGTGCCGGCCCGCTGGCACCTCTTCCGGCGACTCGGCCCCGCCATAAAGAAAAAGCGTGGAGATGATGAGCGCCACCAGTGAAACCGAGGCGAACAGCGGGATGAGCCGGGGCCGGCGCGGGGACCGGCTTTGCCAAAATCGATGGGCCGCGAAGGCGGCAGCCAACAGGCCGACGACGACCAGCACCAGGCCGAGAGTATGGGAAAGATAAAATCCGAAGAAAACCGCGAGGGCGAAGACCCCCGAGGTCACGAGGGCCAGCGTCACATGGATGGGCTGGTCGCCGCCGAAGCGGGATTGCAGCAGAATGAGAGTGGTGAAGAACGGAAGCAGCGTGAACAAAACCGCGCCAAGACTGGACCGGGCTAGATCCCAATCTGCGGCTCGGGCCCGAGCCCGGGATACCGGCAGACCAACTCCCAGCCACAGTTCAGAGGAAGTGTCTTCCGCCACCAGCAGGACGGGCTTTCCCCGCCAGTCGTCGGGCAACTTCCAGCGATTGAGGCACCAAGCGTCGTTGGGGGAGGCGCGAAGGCCGAGCTTGAGTTCGCGCATGCGGTCCGCGCTCTGCAGGCTAAGCCGCAGCGAGGGGTCGTTCAGATGATAGCCGCTGATATTGAACTCCAGCGTGTCGGGGGCGGCAGGCAGCGCCAGTTCCAAGGTGCCAAGGCCGCCGTTGTCCGGGCGATTGGAGTCCCAGATCTGGCCGGTCATCGAACCGCTCTGCCGGGCGCTGTCATCACCGGACGCGCGGAACGACCCGGTCACCCGCGCCGGGGACTGCGGGGCTTCCGCCGCGTTGCAGGCGACGGCTGCGCACCAGGCAAGGATGAGACAGATCAGCCGCATGGCGCTAGGGAGTAGGCTTGAAGAGATTCAGCTGGTGCGTGCGCAGGTAAGCGAGCTTCGCGGTGAGATCGCCGGGATGAACAATCAGGCCCGGGTCCCGGGCGGTTGCCGCATTGGCTTTTTCCTGACTGCCGGTGGCGAGATAGGCTTCCCGCCAGGCTTCCCGGCCGCGGCGATACCACTCCACTGCCGGGCGGTCGCTGGCAGCAAGGGTGAGCCCATTCCATCCGGCGAGCAGCAGCACGGCCGCCCAGCAGGCGTTGCGCCCATAGCCGGTCGGCAGGTTCTCCCCATGCAAGAACAGGGCGAGGATGCCGGGAATCACGAGCGTGACGTAGCGCGGGGCGTAAGGCTGGTCGTGCCAGCCGAGCATGACGCGGCCGATGGCGGTGTTGGCACAGAAAAGCAGGGTGGAAGCGGACAGCATGAAAATCACCGCGCTCGCGGGCCGGGCCGTGGGGCCGGACCCCAGCAGGCGGAGACCGTGGATGACGACGCCGCCGCCGAGCAGGAGCAGGAGGGCAATGCCGCCGGCCAGATCAAGGGGCAGATGGCCCCGCCAGCCGCCATAGCTCGCCAGCATCAGGGCGGAAAACCAGCCGTATTCCAGCGGTTTTTCATAGGGGAATCGGAAATCGAGCACCGCCGGCTCGAATCTGTAGCCGACAAAAAAAACAATCCACACCACGACCGCCAGCAGGGCGGCGACTCCGGTCATTTGGGCCAGCCTGCGGTCGCCCCGGCGCGCGGCTTGCCAGGTTTCCAAGGTGAGGAGCAACAAACTGAGTCCACCGCCGAACAAGCCGAAGCCCGTGAACACGAGAAAAAAGGTCAGCAAAACCTGGAGCCCGAGACGCCAGAGCGGCTGGCGGATGAACCATGTGAAACCGAAGAGCACCAGCAACAGAAGTGGGAAGGCGCCGTGGGAAGGATTGGCCGGGCCGACCCACGCTTCAAACTGACGCATCGTCAGGAAAATCACGGGCACGGCGACCAGCGTGAGGCCGTCCCGCGCGCCGCATTTGCGGGCGAGCGGCAGCGCGAGAAGGGCGGCGAGGATGGTGACGCCCACCGTGAGAAACGCGTCGCCCCGGGCATCCCAGTGGGTGAAATGGGCGAGCACGGTGGTGAAAAGAAACCCCACGCCCTGGCGGTGCGGGCCGTGCTGGTAGGAAAAGATTTTCCACCAGCCATCGCCGTTGAAGAGCGGGTTGTAGATGTCCCATTGGTCCGAATAAAAGATGTTCACGCTGTTCTCCCCGGTGAAACGCACCCGCTGATCGGCGAGGACCAGCGTGAACAGAACGACCGCGACGAAAGCCAGCTTGGACCACGGAAAGGGCTGGGAAGCTGGCGAAGGGGGCGGCATGGCAGAGGGGCCGCCTAGAATTCGGCTATTTTGCCGGCCTTGTCCAATCTTCTATGTCGGCAGCGGACGGGCCTCGCGGGGCTTGCGCAAAATGCAGACCGACTGCCCGAGGTTGGCGAGGCCTGACATGCGAACGCCGTTCTCCCACACGATGTCCTCCTCGATGGGGATGTGCGGTTTGTCCCCGTCATGGAAAGCGACGATGTCCAACGCGGCATTGAAGGCGAAAGCCTCGAACGCATCGCGGCTGAGGAACTGGTTGAGGATTTTGTTGGGGGATTTGTCGGCAAAAGTGTTCTTGAAAATCCACCAGTGGCTGCGGATGCGAAACTCCAGGAATGAGCATACCAGCAACCCGCCGGGCTTGAGCACGCGCTTGCTCTCAAGGATGTATTGCCACGACTCCTCGTGCGTAATGTGGGTCAGCACGGAAAAGAAACAGACGAGGTCCGCCCAGTCGTCCGGGGCCGGGATGATCTGTCCGTCGGTTTGCTTGAATTCCCAGTCGGGCCGACCGCAGAGGCCGCGCGCGTGTTCCAGCAGGCTGGGCAGGATGTCGGTGCCGAGATAAGGCGCGCGCGACCAAGGGGCGAGCTTGCAGGCAAGTCGCCCGCTGCCGCAACCGACATCGATGATCCTCGAATCCGGCGTGGCGCCGGCGGATTTCAGGAGATTGAATTCCAGCGTGCCGACGGCATCGAAGTCTCCGCCCACCGCCTTGGCGTGCGACTCGTCGGTGCCGCTGAGCTTTTTCCACAGCGACTGATACTGATCGATGAACTTTGCCACGTGGGTGAAGTGGTGTTCCGGCGATTTAAAGGAGCCGCGGGAGGCGTGGGGGGTAGGCGAGGCCGAAGTCCTCGCTGTCGAGCGTGAGATTGGGATTGTAGGCCGGGTCGTTCAACAGGCGGTCGCCCCAGCGCGCCTTGATGGCGTCGATCTCCCCCTGGAACCGGCGCACCTTCTCGGGTGAATCCTCGGCGCCACGGCTGGCTGATTCATGGTGCACCAGCTCGGCGAAAGGCGTGAAGAGGTTGCGCAGGCCGAGGGCCTCCACCTTGAGGCAGAAGTCCACGTCGTTGAAGGCGACGGCCAGGTTCGTCTCGTCGAGCCCGCCGGCCTCGAGGTAGACGGCCTTGCGCATGACGAGGCAGGCGGCGGTGACGGCGGAGACGTTGTGCGCCAGGTGCGGCCGAAACTGCGGCGTGCCCGGCTCCTCGCGGGTGAAGCCCTTGAACGCGTGGCCGGCGACGCCGCCGAGGCCGGTGATGACGCCGGCGTGCTGGATGCGCAGGTCGGGATAATAGAGCTTGGCCCCGACGCAACCGATGCCCGGGCGGACGGCGTGGCTGACGAGTTCGTCGAGCCACTCGGGGTGCATGGCCTCGAGGTCGTTGTTGAGCAGGCCGACAAGTTCGCCGCGCGCGTGCCGCACGGCGCGGTTGTTGATCGCCGAGTAATTGAACGGGCCCGGACACGACAGCACCTCGAACCGGCCGCGGGCCTTCATGCGCTCATAGAACGCCAGCAGTTCGGGATCGTCCGAGCCGTTGTCGGCGATGAGCAATTCGAAATTCGGGTAGGCCGTCTTCGCCAGGATGCTTTCGACGCACGCGGTGAGCAGCTCGCGGCGGTTGCGCGTGGGGATGATCAGGGTGACGAGCGGGGCGGGTTCGGGGCGGGAGCGCCGCACGTGCCAGTGACAGCCCGGGAGGGGCTGGAGGCTGACGGACTCGCCCCGGCGCTGGAAGTGTTCCTCCAGCGCACGCCGCGCGGCCTGCACGGTGTAATCCTTTTCCTGCAGCTGCATGGCGGTGGAGCCTTCGATGGCGCGCCAATGGTAGAGCACGCGCGGCAGATGGTGGATCTGCGCCGGCGGCACGCGGTCGGTGACGCGCAGGGCGAGATCCCAGTCCTGGGCGCCCTCGAAGCCCACCCGGAAGCCGCCCGCGGCGCGGAGCGTGGCCGTGCGATAGACGGTGAGGTGCGACAGGTAATTCTGACCGTTGAGCAGGTCGGGGTTCCAGTCGGGCTTGAAATGTGGATCGAAGCGGTGGCCGTGTTCGTCGATCTTGTCCTCGTCCGTGTAGACGACCTCGGCGTCGGGGCGTTGGCCGAGCAGGCCGGCGACGCAGAACAGGGCGTGCGGCGCGAGCTCGTCGTCGTGGTCCAGCAGGGCGCAGAACGGGCCGGTGGCGGCGACCAGCGCGGAGTTGGAGGCGGCGGAGATGTGGCCGTTCGTCGAGCGAAAGACGGGTTTGATGCGCGGATCGAGGCGCGCGAAGTTTTCGAGCACGGCGCGCACGTGCGGTTGCGTGGAGGCGTCGTCGGCGACGCAGAGTTCCCAGTGCGGATAAACCTGCGCGCGGACGGACTCGATGGCGCGGACGAGCCAGCGCTCGGGCGGGTTGTAGACCGGCATCAACACGGAAATGAGCGGCGCGTTGGCCAGGGTGGTCGCGCGCTGCCGGAGAGTCGCGAGCTGTCGTGGCGTGAGCGTGTCGAATTCCTGCACCCAATGGGCGTAGGTGCCGCGCATCGCCAGCTGCGACCCGGGGCCCAGTTGCTGGCGGTAGAAAATCTGCCAGCCGCCCGCTTCATCCTCGGCTTCGAGCTCGATGCGGTCGTCGTCGGCGGTGAGGGTGAGGGCGAGGCGGAAACCGGAATGGCCGGCGCCGGCAAGATGTTTGAAGTTGTGGCCGACATCGGGGCGGCCGAGGCCGTATTCGCCCGGGTAAATCCGGTCGCTACACCGGGCGCGCACGCCGCGGATCGGTCCGGCCTCGGAAACGACCCAGCCGCGCACCGGCAGCTCGGCGGCCTCGGCCGGCCAGCGGCGCGGGGTATCGAGGTGCGCGTGGAATTTGGCCGCGGGGGGCAGCACGGAAAGGTCGGCCCCCGGCGACAGGCGAAGCGTGCGGGCGGGCAGCGGCGGCGGGGGCGGCGGGCGGGGCGGGCCGAAAAATGGATCCAGCAAGGTGCGCCGGAGCGACCGGAGCCAAGCGGTGCCGCGCCAGGAGAAGGTCGCCTGCATGCGCTGCACGCGGTATGCGCTTTGATAAAGTTCGTCCTGCAGCCGCGTGACCTCGCCTTCGGCGAGCCGGCAGATCTCGTGCACCCGGGCGATCTCCGCTTCGAGCTGGCGGGCGTGTTCGGCGGCGTGGGCCCGGATCTCCTTGATATCCTGCTCGAGGATTTCCCGGGTTTCCTCCAGGCCCGCCGCGTGGCGGGTGAGGTCGCCGATGGTGCCGGCGCGTTCCTGCAGGTTAGCGTCGAGCTGCCGCGTGGCGCGGGCTAGATCGGCGAGGTTGGCGAGCAGTTCCTTTTGCCGGGCGGGATCGGGCAGCGGGTCGGCGGCGAACTGGTCCGCCAATTGCGCGAGCACGGCCGGCAATTCGGTTTCCGCCGTGCCGGCGAGGG
>JAYVZM010000313.1:0-3947 GCA_043783345.1 Verrucomicrobiota bacterium | reverse complement strand
CGTCCGGGAATTTCGGCGCGCCCAGCGGTCGCGCCTTACCTTTGGAGACCCGTCACGCCTGGATCAGGCCGCGGCGGATGGCGAAGCGGACGAGGTCGGTCTGCGACTGCAGGCCGAGCTTCTGCATCAGGTTCGTGCGGTGCGTCTCGGCGGTGCGCGGGCTGATGAAAAGCTTCTCGGCCATCTCGGTCGTGCTGAGGCCCTCGGCGGCGAGCAGCAACACCTCGCGTTCGCGCGGGGTCAGGGCGTTGAGCGGGTCGCTCTCGTCGGCGGTCCGGGTGGTGAGCGCGGTGATGGCGCGTTCCGACAGCGGGGCGCTGAGATAGCGGCGGCCGGCCACCACCTCGGTCACGGCGCGGGCGATCTCGGTCGAGTCGGAACCCTTCAGGATGTAGGCCATCGCGCCGGCGCGCAGCGCCTCGACGACGTAGGGTTCGTCATTGTGCATGGAGAGGACGAGGACCTTCGTGTGCGGACTGCTGCTGCGCACCTGTCGCAGCGCCTCGAGGCCGTGCAGACGCGGCATGGAGAGGTCGAGGAAGAGCAGGGTGGGCTTGTGCTTCTCGACGGCCTGCACGGCGGCAAGGCCATCGGCCACCTCGGCGACGACCTTGAAGTTGCCGTCCGCTTCCAGGATGCTGCGCACGCCGCGGCGCACGACTTCATGATCATCGGCCAGGACAACGGTATTCATGGGGGGGAGTCTGGTTCAAGGGGCAGCGGGCGGTTTCGCCGGGGGCGGGACGACCGGCAGGGGCCCGTTCGACGGGCTCAGGGCTGGGAGCGGAAATTCCGCATGGAGGCGGGTGCCCTGGCCCGGGCGCGAAAAAATCTCAAGCTGCCCGCCAGTGAGATTGACCCGCTCCCGCTGGCCGATCAGGCCGATCGAGTCGCGCGAGGCCAGCTTGGCCTCGACGTCGAAGCCCCGGCCGCGGTCGGTAATTTCCGCGAGGAGCTTGTCACCGCCGGTCGTGAGGGTCACGTTGGCCGCGACGGCGCCGGAATGGCGTGCGACATTGGTCAGCGCCTCCTGGACGAAGCGGAACACCGCGGTCTCGAGCTCGCCGGGCAGGCGCGCCGGCGGGAGCGAGACATCCAGGGCCACGACAATGCCGGTCTGGCGCTGGAACAGGCTGATGTGCCACTCGAGGGCGGGAGCCAGCCCGAGGTCGTCGAGCACGCGCGGCCGCAGTTGCTGCGTCAGCTCGCGGAGATAGACGAGCAGCTCCTTGCTCACGCTGAGGCTCTCGTTCAGCGCGCCTTGGAGGGCGGGCGGTGCGGCCTGGTGCACGGCCTCCAATTGAAACTTCAAGCCCGTGAGCAGCTGGCCGAAGTGATCGTGCAGATCACGGGCGATGGCCCGGCGCTCCTCCTCCTGCACCCGGAGCAGCCGGACGGAGAGGGCCTGCAGCTCGCCGGTGCGCGCCTTCACCTGGGCCTCGAGGGAACGGTTGAGCGTCTCGAGTTCGCGAGTGAGCTGCTCGTTGCTGCGCTCGGTGTCGGCGCGCCGCAGGATGTTGCTGAGGGAGTAGACGACCTCCCCGAGATAGTCCGGTTTCTGCAGGATGTAATCCTGGGCGCCGAGCTTGAAGGCGGCGACGGCGGTCTGGCCGTCATCACGGGCGGACAGCAGCACGGCGGGCAGCTCGGGGTGGTGGGAACGGAGCTTGCGCAGTGTGTCGAGTGAACTGGCGTCGCCCGGCGTCGGGCCGATGAGCACGGCGTCGGCCCGGCCGCCGGTGCTGAGGAACGTGGCAAATTCCGTGGGCGTAGCGGCGGTGGTAAGCTCCATCCGCGGGGCGTTCACGCGGAAAAACTCCTCGATCGTGCGCCGGGTGACGGCGGAGACCTCGATCAGCAGCACCTGGTGGTGTTTGTCCCGCCAAGCCTGGCTGGTGGAACGCGCCGGCGCCTGCCGGTGCCGGGCGAGGACGCGCTTCACCGTGTCGACGATCTGGTTGAACTGCGGTGAAGTCTTGTCCACGCAGTCCACGGCGCCGGCCCGCAAGGCGCGCACAGCGAGCTCGGTCTGACCGAGGCCGCTGGCCATGATCACTGGGGTGGAATCGCCCCGCTGGACGAGATCGCGGAGCACATGCAGGCCGTCGATATCGGGCAACACGAGGTCGAGCAGCAGGATGTCGACGCCGCCCTTCGCCATGCGCTCCAAGCAGGCCCGGCCGCCGGGAACGATCTCAAGGGTGATATCCGGTGCGAAATGCGTGAAGAAAGACCGCACGATTTCCGCGACATTCGCGTCGTCTTCGGCATAGAGCACACAGGTCATGGCGGGGTAAATGTAAAGGCCCGGCCCCATCGATTGCAGCGGAAGGCCCAAGGCGCGAGAGAAAACCTCGGTCCAGAGCAGGGAAATCCCCCAGCGCATTTTCGCAGGGTTAATCGCGGGGGTGTCCGGATGTCGGGGAAAGGGTTTTTTTGACATCCTCATTACGTGAGCATCGCCCCCCGCACCATCCGCCTTCTGTTCGCCACCCTGGTCATGACCGGTGGCGCGCTCGTTGCGCCGGCCGGGATCAAGTCGGAGCGGGTGCTCGCCGCCATCATCTCTCGCACCCCGGCGCCCCGACTTGTAGCTGAGGGCCAGCAGCTCAAGTCGGCTGAGCGCGCCGCCGCGCTGCTGCCCGCTGCCCAGGCTTTATGGGGCATCGGCCGCTCCATGGAGCCGCTGTATGCGACCAATACCGCCGTGATCGTCCAGGAAATCAAATATGACGACATCAGGAAGGGCATGACGGTCGTCTATCTGAAGAGCACCGGCGTCCGGGTGGCCCACAGCGTGGTCGGCGAGACGCGCGGCGGTTTTCTCGTCCAGGGCGTCAACAACGACGAAGAGGATGCCGAGCTGGTCACCGAGGAGAATTTCATCGGGGTGGTCGTCCAGGCTTACGCCTCGGCCGACACCGCCTTCCGCACCGAGACGGAGAAGCGGCTCGTGGCCAAGGGCAAGATCCGCACGGGCAATCGCAGCTGAAATAGTAGTGCTGGATTTTGGGCATCTACGGGCTATGTTTCCTGCGCCGAGAGCCAGGGCAGGCCTCCGCATCTCCATGACGAGCACCATCATTTCCCCGACAGTGGCCCCGCCGCGTCTGAAGAACCTGAAAATCCTCGTGATCGAGGATGACGCGCGCTGGCGCACCCTGGTGGAAATCCAGTTGCAGGCCGAGGGTCACACCGTGCTGACCGCGGCAGACGGTCTGGCAGGCCTGGCGCTCGCGGCGGAAAAGCCCGATGTCATCCTCTGCGACATCGAGATGCCGCGGCTCAACGGCTACGCGGTGCTCGAGGCCTTGCGGCAGCAGCCGGGTTTGAGCGACATCCCGTTCATTTTTCTCACCGCGCGGACCGCGCGCGCCGAGCAGCGCCGGGGCATGGTTCTTGGGGCGGACGACTATGTCACCAAGCCTTTCCAGCCCGGAGAACTGATCGCAAGCATCGCCGGGGTGCTGTCCAAGCGCGAATCGCTGGCGCAGCGCCTCCGTCATTACACGGAGGAACATCAGCGCGAGATCACGGCGCCCTGGGCGCATGAACTGCTCACCCCGCTCAACGGCATCCTCGGCATGGCCTCGCTGTTGGAATCCGAACCCGGCGCCATCTCACCGACCGAATTGCGCGAAATGGCCCGCTCCATCCAGCAAAGCGCGCGCCGGCAGCACGCGCTGGCCCTCAAGCTGGTGCGCCATTTCCAGCTGCTGCAATTCCAGCAATCGGGCTGGGACGATCCCACGGCGGCCGTGGACGCCGCCGCCGGCGTGGAGGACGAGGTGCTGGGCATTGCCGAGCAGGCCGGGCGTTCCGCGGACCTGCAGCTCCACTGCCTGCCGGCCGTGATCCGGGTCAATCCCTTCTGGCTGCGGGCCGCGGTGGCCGAGCTGGTCGAGAATGCCTTTAAGTTTTCCCCCGCGGGCGCGCTTGTCACCGTC
>JAYVZM010000312.1:0-3961 GCA_043783345.1 Verrucomicrobiota bacterium | reverse complement strand
CCGCCCGCTTCCCGCTCCCGGCGGTGGTGGAACGCGTCTGGAAGCAGTATTACATCGCCGGCGGCAAGGCCGCCGGCGCGCCGTTCAAGCTCACGCCCCTGCCCGCCCTCCATCCGGGCCCGGCTTTCATCGAGCTGACCGTCCTCGCCAATTTCGCGGAGGTATTTCTCGCCAAGGAGGGTCATGCCGGCCGGGTCGGCATCAACTTCCTGGAAAAGATCCAGCTCCCCACGCTGCCGTCAATCTACGGCGCCATGCTCGCCCACGCGGACTATGTGCTGATGGGCGCGGGCATTCCCCGTTCCATTCCCGGGGTGATGGACCATTTCGCCCGCGGCGAACCGGCGGAATTGAAAATCGACGTCACCGGCGCGCTGCCCGGGGACGACTGCCTTTCCACCTTCGATCCGCGCACGCTCTTCGGCGGCCCGGCCCCGGAACTCCCCCGCCCGCAGTTCCTCGCCATCATCTCCTCGGCGACGCTGGCATTGACCCTCGCGCGCAAGTCCAACGGCCGCGTCGACGGCTTCATCGTCGAGGGCGCCGTGGCCGGCGGCCACAACGCGCCTCCGCGCGGCGCCCTGCAGCTCAGCGCCGCTGGCGAACCCCTCTATGGCCCCCGCGATGTGCCCGAGCTGGCCAAGATCCGCGAGATCGGCCTGCCCTTCTGGCTGGCCGGCGCCTACGCCCAGCCGGAAAAACTCGCCGCCGCCCGCCAGCTCGGCGCCGCCGGTGTCCAGATCGGCACCGCCTTCGCCTTTTGCGAGGAATCCGGCATCATGCCGGAATTGAAACGCCGGATCCTCCAGCTCAGCCGCAGCGAATCCCTGCGCGTGTTCACCGACCCGCTCGCCTCGCCCACCGGTTTCCCGTTCAAGGTGCTTCAGCTCCTCAGCACCCTTTCCGACGAAGTGCGGTATTTCGCCCGCGAACGCATCTGCGACCTCGGCTATCTCCGCGAGGCCTACCGCAAGGCCGACGGTTCCACCGGCTACCGCTGCGCCGGCGAGCCGGTCGAGGACTATCTCCGCAAAGGCGGCACCCTCGCGGAAACCATCGGGCGCAAATGTCTCTGCAACGGCCTCATGGCGACCGCCGGACTCGGGCAACAGCGTCTCACCGGCAGCGAGGATCCGATCCTCACCGCGGGTGACGATGTGGCGAACCTCGCCCGTTTCCTGCCGCCCGACCGTGATTCCTACGGGGCCGCCGACGTCATCCGCTGGCTGCTGGGTGAGCCGGCGCTGGCCTGAGACGCCTGTTCCCTCCCGGTAGCGGCCGGTCTATGACCGCCGAACGAACGTCATCAGGTTTTCGACGGCGGTCATAGGCCGCCACTACAAACCCGCCGCGACCACCGCAGCCATGCGTATCGCCACCGGAAAGACCGGGCCGGCCGCCACCGAGCGTCATTGGCCCTTGGGTTGGGGCATGACCTGAAAAACATAGCCCACACCGGGCACCCACGTAAGAAATTCCATTTTGCCGACCAACGGCTGTCCGAGCTTGGAATCAAGGGGCAGGGAGAGAGCAATGTCCCTGTCGGGTGTTCGCCGGTTGGGGTCCTGATAGAATACCGCCTGCAGCAGCAATTCATGCTGGCCAATATCCTGGGCGACCTTGACTGATTCCCACGGGCGAACGAATTCCGGTAGATACCACCAATGCCGCCCCACCCGGTCGGCATCGAAAAAATGGAGGAAGCCGCCGCCCGCCCCCAGCACGACCAGCTTTCGCCTCTTTCCGGGCGACAAAGGCGGGGGGGTTCCCTGAAGAATCCTGGCGAAGGCCTCGAATCTGATGGATTCTGATCCGTGAAACCACAGGTGCCGGCCATTTGGCAAAACCATCGGCTTCGCCTGCCAGGCGTGTTCCGTTCGCGAGGTTTGCACCACTGCGGCAACATTGTAGCCGCATGCAAGGCTCACGCCGGCGATGGCCAGCCCGCGCATCCAACGGCGGCCTACCGCGGGAATCAACGCCATCGCCGGCCAGGCCATCCAGCTGTAGGCCAGCACACCGGAAGACGAACGTAACAGCACCGCACACCCGAGGACAAAGTATAGCGGGAGGAACAGGAGTGCCGCGTCAGTGCCACTCGGAACAGTCCGGGTTCTTGCAGCCCTGAACCCAACGCCGGCGATCAAAAGACCGGCCAGCAGGCACGGCAGCCAGTGCTCCGCAAAATCCGAAATCGTTTCGAACTTCGGCCAGCGCGCAGCCGCGCTTTCACGATAATGCGCGATCATGTAGACGGGCCACAACTGTTCCGCCGCCGCAACGGATGGAAGCCGAGCCAGCAACCACCCCGCAAAAGGCAACACGATGAGAGCATATCCGCAGCCTACGACGCCGACCACTCGGGCTGCATTTCGGCCACGCCGTCCGACCGGCCATTGGTGCCAATTGCTCACCAGCACCAGCAGCAGCGCAAGCACCCCGGCCACGAGGTGCGGCCCAAACCGGACCAGTTGGAGAAGGCCGATTGCGAGGCCGAGAGCGATGGTCCGAACCGTGGCCGGCGGCCCGTCCGCAATCAACCATGCAATCCCAACCAGCAATGCGGCTTCGAGGGCACCGTGCGGACCCACGTGCAGGCTGAGGAGACAAGGCGCCGTAATGGCGGGCAAAAGCCCGAAAACGCCGACCACCCATGCCGTGAGCCTCCCCACCTTCCGCGCCGCCAACAGCACCAACCCGGTCCAAGCCAAGGCAGTCGCCACCCCCCCGGCGAAAACCAGCGTCACCGGGGTGTTGCCCGCCACCCGTGCGAACGCCTCGAACCAGCCGAGTGCAAGAGGTCCGTATTGCCAGGCAAACTCGCTGTAAAGGCGCTCCCCTGCCAGCGCCCGTTCAACGGCGTAAAGGAAGGAACCCTGATCAAAAAAAATGAATCGTGAGGCGTCGAATGTCTGCCCCGGAATCCAGCTCAGATAGTAGAGCAGCCAGATCGCACATGTGCCCGCCAAAACCGTCCAGAAAACCATGGAATTCCGCAAAAGTTCTTTGCCGGGGAACCGCATGCCCGCACAGAGAGCCGGCCATCGGAGTTTTGTCGAATGCTTTCGGGCGGCTGGGTGCTTCCCGCCTTTGCGCTCACCCGTTGCCTTGCGCCGCAATCCGCCGCACCATCTCGCCCGCGGCGGCAAAGCCGAACGCGCCGGTGATGAACACCGCGGTGCCAAAGCCGGTCGCGCAATCGAGCCGCAGGTTCGAGCCCGCCTCCGGTTCGCTCGCACACGTGCCGTCCGCCCACGGGAAAACCGGCTGCTCCTGCGTGGACACGCACGGGATGCCGTAGGTGTTGCCCTCGCCTTTCGCGAAGCCGTAATCGCGCCGCAGTTTCTTGCGCACCTGCCGCAGCAACTCGTCGCCCTGCGAATCGCCCAGGTCCGCCACCCTGATCCGCGTGGCGTCGCGCCGGCCGCCCGCGCTGCCGACGGTGACGACCGGCTGGCCGCGCTTGGTGCACTCGGCGATGAGCAGCGCCTTGTTCGACATCAGGTCGATGCAGTCCGCCACCCAGTCGTAGCGCATGGCGAGCAGCCGCTCCGCCGTGCTGGCGGTGAAATATTCCGCGATGGTCGTGACCCGGCAGTCCGGATTGATCAGCTTCACCCGTTCGGCCAGCGCGAGCACCTTGGGCCGGCCGATGTTGCCGTCGAGCGCCGGGAGCTGCCGGTTGACATTGGTCAGGCACACGTCGTCCAGATCGAGCAGCGTCAGCGCCCCGATCCCCGAGCGGGCCAGGCCCTCCACCACCCACGAGCCGACGCCGCCCACGCCCACGATGCAGACGTGCGCCGCCTGCAGCCGCGGCAGCGCCGCTGCGCCATAGAGCCGGCCAAGACCGCCAAAGCGCTGAAGATAGTCGTCCGTCATCGGTAGCGGCGGTCTATGACCGCCGACCCCCCGGTTCGTCAATCCCGGTGCGCGAACCCGGCGGTGACTCCATCCTGCC
>JAYVZM010000311.1:0-9983 GCA_043783345.1 Verrucomicrobiota bacterium | reverse complement strand
ATTGTGATCATCCCCTACACGAGCCACCTCAAGCGCATCGCCCGCCGGCCCAACCTCAACTCGATCGTCATCCAGGCGGTGTCACCGGACCAGATGGTCCGGATCCAGCAGGACGTCACCGATCTGCTGCAGCAGCGCCGCAACGGCCGCGAACCCGACTTCACCGTGCGCAACCAGCAGGAACTCGCCGAGGCGGCCACCGCTACCACGAAGACCATGACGGTGCTCCTCGGCGCCATCGCCGGCGTGTCCCTCATCGTCGGCGGGATCGGCATCATGAACATCATGCTCGTCTCGGTCACGGAACGCACCCGCGAGATCGGCATCCGCCTCGCCGTCGGCGCGCACGGCCGCGACGTGCTGACGCAGTTCCTGATCGAGGCGATCATCCTCAGCTCGATGGGCGGCGCGCTCGGCGTGCTGCTCGGCGTGGGTTCCTCGCAGCTGATCTCGCGGCTCAATGGCTGGCCGGTCCTGGTTTCCACTTCCGCCATCGTGGGCGCGGTGGCCTTCAGCGCCGCCATCGGGGTGTTTTTTGGCTTTTATCCCGCGCGCAAGGCCGCGCAGCTCGACCCGATCGAGGCGCTGCGTTACGAGTGACGAAATTTTCGATTCTGGATTTTCGATTGCGTCTGGCACCGGGGCAAAGGGAGAGCCGCCTCGCGCATTTTCACTCGGGCCCGGGGCAAAACGAAAATCCGGAATCCAAAATCGAAAATCCGCTCCCGCCCCGCGTCCCAATCGCGGGAATCATGCATCCCGCTGCCGGGGGTTTCTCTCCGAGAAATCGCCGGCCGCTTTGGGCCGCACTTTTTTTATATGCCTGCAAGACGGCGCGTTAAGCTCCACTCAAATCAGTTGGCACGGCGCTAGCAATCATGACGGCATCAACACAAAACCTGCCATGAACAAGTCCAACCCACTGATTCCCCTGACTCTCGCCGCCGGCGCCGCCGGTGTGGCTCTCTTCTCCTTCGCCAATGCACCCTTCACGGCCGCGCTGCGCGGCGACGTGATCATCGGCATCGGCGCCTCGGTCGCCCTGCTCGGCTTCGCCGCCTACGACTATTCGCGCCGGATGCGTTTGTTGTCCCGGCCGGCCCGGATGCTGCGGCCCGCGCTGCCCGCGGACGTCCGCTCCCGCTCTTGCGACCTGGAAGGCAACCGCAAGAACTGCCTCGCCGCCTGAGCTGGATCCGCCGCGCCGCTGGCCGGCCTTCGCCGTGTGAACGCCGGACGGGCTCACCGTCCGGCGGGCGGCCCGTCGCCACCACCGCGCGGTTGCCTCCTTGACACCGCTCCCCTCTCACTTGTCTCTTCTTCCAATGGCAGCCAACGATCCCGCGCCCCACCGAATCCTAGTTGCGGACGACCAACCCGATGTGCTGGAAGCCATGCGCCTCCTGCTCAAGGCCGAGGGCTACCAGATCGAGACCGTCAAGTCGCCCGCCGCGGTCATCAAGGCCGTCGAGGCGCGCGATTTCGCCCTCGCCATCATCGACCTCAATTACGCGCGCGACACCACGTCCGGCCAGGAGGGCCTCGACCTGCTCGCAAAACTGCAGGCCGCCGACGCCACCCTCCCCGTTGTAGTGATGACGGCCTGGGCCAGCGTCGAGGTCGCCGTCGAGGCCATGCGCCGCGGCGCGAAGGATTTCATCACCAAGCCCTGGGAAAATCCCCGCCTGCTCTGCATCGTGAAGACCCAGATCGAGCTCGCGGGCGCCGTGCGCGCCTACCGGCGGCTCGAACAGGAAAACCAGATTCTCCGCGGCAAGGGCGGCCCCAATCTCATCGCGCAGTCGCCCGCCATGCGGCCCGTGCTCGAGATCATCGCCCGCGTCGGCCCCTCCGACGCCAATGTGCTCATCACCGGCGAGAACGGCACCGGCAAGGGCGTGGTCGCCCAAGCCCTGCACGCCGTGTCCGTGCGCGCGGGAAAACCTTTCATCGCCGTCAACATGGGCGGCCTGCCCGAGGGCGTGTTCGAGAGCGAGCTCTTCGGCCACGTGCGCGGCGCATTCACCGACGCCAAAGTCGACCGCGCCGGGCGTTTCGAGCTCGCGGACAGCGGCACGCTGTTCATGGACGAGATCGGCAACATCCCGATGAGCCAGCAGGCGAAAATCCTGCGCACCCTCGAGACCGGCGAATTCGAGCGCGTCGGCTCCTCGCGCACCAGCCGCACGAACGTCCGCCTCATCTCCGCGACCAACTCCGACCTCAACGCCGAGGTCACCGCCGGCAAATTCCGGCAGGATCTGCTTTTCCGGCTCAACACGATCCATCTCCACCTGCCCCCGCTCCGCGAGCGCCGCGAGGACATCGCGCTGCTCGCCCAGCATTTCCTGAAGCAGCACGTCACGCGCTACAACAAGCCGATCACCGGGTTTGACGACGGCGCGCTCGAGGCGATGAAAAACTATTCCTGGCCCGGCAACGTCCGCGAGCTCGACCACTCGGTCGAGCGCGGCGTGCTCATGACCCAGGGCAAGGTCGTGCGCACCCCCGACCTCGGACTCAACGCCGGCCAGGCCGCCCCGCGCCTCGAGGACATGAGCCTCGAGGAGGTGGAATCCTTTTTGATCAAGAAGACGCTCGCGCGCTGCGAGGGCAACGCCCGCAAGGCGGCCGAGGAACTCGGCCTCAGCCGCAGCGCATTCTACCGCCGGCTCGAACGCTACAAGCTCTGACCGCGCTTTCGCTTGCTTGTCATGCTGAGCGCAGCGAAGAATCCCGTCTTTCGTTGCCATGCCTGCGCCCAAACGTAGCCGGATTCCCCACGAGCAGCGCATCTTCTATTACGCGCTCTTCTCCGGCCTGCCGGCGCTGATCGTGGCCGTCGTGCTGCTGTGGCGGAATGACTACCAGCCAAAAGAGCAATGGACCCTCGTGCTCGTCATGGGCCTGTGCTGGCTGGGTTTCGCCCTCGCTTTGCGCGAACAGGTCGTGCGGCCGCTCCAGACGATGGCCAACCTGCTCACGGCGCTGCGCGAGGGCGATTTTTCGGTGCGGGCCCGCGGCGCCAACCGCGACGAGCCGCTGGGCGACGTCATGTCCGAGATCAACATGCTCTCCGGCGTCCTGCAGGAGCAGCGCCTGGGCGCACTCGAGGCCACGGCGTTGCTGCGCACCGTGATGGAGGAGATCGATGTCGCCATCTTCGCCTTCGACGCGAACGCAACCCTCCGCCTCGTCAACCGCACCGCGCAGGAACTCATCGCCCAGCCCGCCGAGCGCATCCTCGGCCGGCAGGCCAGCGAGCTGGACCTCGCCGACTGTCTCGCGGGCGATGCCACGCGAGTGCTGACCCGCACCTTCCCCGGCGGCGCCGGCCGCTGGGGCATGCGCCGCACCAGCTTCCGCGAAGGGGGCCTGCCGCACCAGCTGCTCGTCATCGCCGACCTCAGCCAGCCGCTGCGCGAGGAGGAATTGAAGGCATGGCAGCGGCTCGTGCGCGTCATCGGCCACGAGTTGAACAACTCCCTTGCTCCGATCAAATCCATCGCCGGCAGCCTCACCACCATGCTGCGCCGGCCCGAACGCCCCGCCGACTGGCTAAGCGACATGCTCGGCGGCCTTGAGATCATCGAGGCGCGTGCCGAGGGCTTGAACCGCTTCATGCAGTCTTACGCGCGGCTGGCCAAACTGCCGGCGCCGAACAAACAACCGTGCGAGATCGGGCCGCTGCTCCGGCGCGTCGTCCTGCTCGAGACCCGCACCGACGTCCAACTCGTCGAGGGGCCCGACGTCATTGCGCTGCTCGACGCCGCCCAGATCGAGCAGGTGGTCATCAACCTCGTGAAGAATGCCGTCGAGGCCGCGCCCGAGCCGGGTCAGTCCGCCCCTCCCACCTGCTGCGTGCGCGTGGGCTGGCGCAAGCATCCTGGCACGCTGGAAATCTTCGTCGAGGACGACGGCCCCGGCGTCGCCAACACCCAGAATCTCTTCGTGCCGTTTTTCACGACCAAGCCCAGCGGCTCGGGCATCGGGCTCGTCCTCTGCCGGCAGATTGCGGAAAACCACGGCGGCGCGCTCTCGTTGGAAAACCGGGAGGGCGCCACCGGTTGCCTGGCGCGCCTGCGTCTGCCGGTTTAGGCGATCCTCAGAAATTTTCGCCACGCAATTGCAGGCGTCACTGGGTGGCACGGGAAGCGGTCCGCTTCCCGCTGGCGGAGAAATGGCCTAAAACACAGATTCGGCACTGTTTTCCTCCCGCTTTAGCCAAATCCTAGCTGCCCTACGGGAATCCCGCAGCGACAACTGCGCCATCTCGTAGCCCGATATGCGCGGCTGGCCGGATAGTTGCTCCGTCCGGGTCTTGGCAAAGTGGGCGCATGAAATTTCCATGCGTCCGTTCCCACGGCGGCCCGCAAGCTCGTCAGGCGCACCGCGGAATTTTTCTGCTTCTCGCGCTCAGCACGCTCGCCACCGGCGGCTACGCGGCCTCGCCGGAAAACACTCCGGTTACCCAGACCGCGCTTAGTATCAGCACCGGGCAGACCGGCCCCGGCCAGGTTGTCGCGGGCCGGCACAACCGGGGTTCCAGCCCGAGGAAGATCGTCTGTCAGTCCCGGGCCGAGGCGCTCCAGCTCGGCAATTCCTTCGCGCGCGATGCGGGCGCGAAACTGCTCCTCACCTCGGGCACCCGCAGCATGGAGCCGGTCATCCGGGGGCGGGTCTACGTCGTGGCGGAACCGATCCCTTACGATCGCATTATTCAGGGAGATCTGCTCGTCTACCTGGGCCGCCCCGACGCGACCAAGCCGGATCGCACCAGCATGCTGCATCGCGCGGTGCTGCGGGACAAGGGCGGCTGGCTGATGAGCGGGGACAACAATCGCTGGACCGAGTCGTGGGACCGCGTGACACCGGTCACCTACGTCGGCACGGTCACCACCATCCTCGAATTTCCCCAAACGTGATCCGCCCGCCCGGCGTTCGCGGCGGCGACTAAAGCGGCCGGCCTCTCCCCGAAATTCGCCCGCCCGACTGCGGCCCGCTCCGGCCGGCTTTGCCGACGGCAGCGAAATGCGCGGCGGGAACATTCCCATCGATACATTGCGGATTTTCGTGAGGTGAAAATCGCGCTGACGCCGGCCGGCCGGCTCTTTTGTTCTTTTTTAACGATCCGGTCGCTGGCCGGCGCGCGAAGATCGAGTTCTGGGCGTCGAATCGCGACGGTGAACGCCGGCGTGGAGCCGTGTGCGGCAAAAGACCGTGGCCATGAGTGGACGACACAAAAGTTTGGCGAAAATGCGCCGATTATCGCGCTGTCGACATGTTAACGTCATTCGCATTTTCCCAGAGCATCCCCGGTGCCCGGCCCTCGCACCGCATCATTCTATTGTCCCTTGTCCTCATCAAGCTGCTTACCAGCGGGTGCGCGACGACGCCCGGAAAAAACCGGACCGTCCAAACGGCGACGGTGATCAGCTATGCCGGGAATGCTTCCGGGGAACTAACGCTCTCTCCCAATCTGTATTTTGGCGGCAGCAATCCAAAAAAAATACTCTGCCAGTCGCGCGAGGAGGCGCTCCAACTCGGCAAGTCGGTTGCCGGCAAGACCGGCGCGAACCTGCTGGTGACCTCCGGCACCAAGAGCATGGAGCCGTTGATTCACGGCCGCTCCTATGTCGTGGTGCAGCCCCGACCTTACCGCAGCATCTCCAAAGGCGATTTGCTGGTCTATCAAGGGCGGCCCGATGCCGCCAAACAGGAGCGTGTCTGCATGCTGCATCGCGCGGTGCTGCAGGACAAGGGCGGCTGGCTGATGAGCGGTGACAGCAATCGCTGGACCGAGTCATGGGATCGCGTGACTCCCGACACCTACCAGGGCACGGTCACGACCATCCTGGAATTTCCCCAAACCTGAGGGCGGGCGGCGGAGCCTGGCCAGCCAGCCTTCCCAATTCCGGGACGGGCTAATCCCATCAACGTTGTCGGGGCGTTTTTGGCTCTGCCGGGATTGAACTTTATCCATCTAACCGGGAGCCAGTTAGAACTACCCATGGGGTTGGCATGAACGTTGCAAATAGCCCATTCAACTCACTCCCGCATGGATATTGCCCGCCCCAACGTCGCCAAGGAAAAACGCAGAAAGCGCATCATCTATGGTGTCATCGCCGTCGTCGCCCTCATCGGCATCACCATCGCCCTTTCCCGCCTCAAGCCCGCCGCACCCACGGTGGACAAAAACCTGGTCTGGATGGACCCGGTGAAGCGTGGCCCGATGGTCCGCCAGGTTCGTGGTCTCGGCACGCTCGTCCCCGAGGAGATTCGCTGGATCGCCGCCCGCACCCAAGGCCGCGTCGACAAGATCATTCTCCGCCCGGGCGCCATGGTTGAACCCGGCAGCCTCATCCTCGAGTTGAGCAATCCCGATGTCGTCTCCAACTCGGCCAATGCCGAGTCGCAACTCCGCGCGGCCGAGGCTCAGTTGACCAACCAGCGCATTCAGCTTGAAAGCGTGCTGCTCGGCGCCGAGGCCGCCGCCGCCCGCGCCAAGTCCGACTACGAAACCACCAAGCTTCAGGCGGAAGTTCGCCAGGAACTCTTCCGCGACGGCCTCGTCTCGGAACTCGAGCTCAAGCTGAGCCAAGCCACCGCGGCCCAAGCCGCCAACAGCAACCAGATCGAGCAGAAACGCTATGCGTTCTCCAGGGAATCCATCAAGCCCCAGCTCGCCGTGCAGGAAGCCGAGGTCGAGCGCCTCCGCTCCCTGGCCAAGCTCCGCCAGGAGGAACTCGACGCATTAAAGGTCCGCTCCTCCATGGCCGGCGTGCTCTCCGCCCTGCCCGTCGAGGTTGGCGCCCAAGTCCAGCCCGGCACCAACCTGGCCCGCGTGGCCGACCCGACCAAGCTGAAGGCTGAGGTCCGCATCGCGGAAACCCAGGCCAAGGACATCGCCATCGGCCAGATTTCACAGATCGACACCCGCAATGGCATTGTCGAAGGCCGGGTGTCGCGCATCGATCCCGCCGTGCAAAACGGCACGGTGCTGGTCGACGTGACCATCGTCAACGAACTGCCCCGCGGCGCGCGTCCCGATCTCTCCGTCGACGGCACTATCGAACTCGAACGCCTCAACGACGTCGTCTACGTCGGCCGGCCGGCCTTCGGTCAGGAAAAAAGCACCGTCGGCATCTTCAAGGCCAACGGCGACAAGACCACCGCCACCGAGGCCGTGCGCGTGCAGGTGAAGCTGGGCCGCAGCTCGGTCAACACGATCGAGATCATCGAGGGTCTCCAGCCCGGCGATTGGGTCATTCTCTCCGACATGTCCCCCTGGGACGCCAATGACCGCGTCCGCCTCAACTAAACCGTCCCTTTTGCCCCTCGCACCGAATACCTGAAACTTCCGCCCCGTCTCCCGTGTGTTCCGGGGATAACTTCTCCTCTCATGCTAGCGCCCGTCATCATCCTTTCCCTTCTCACACTCCTCGTCGCCTCCGAATCTGACGCGACGGAATAATCCTTGTAACCTTTGGACACCAAAGGGTGTTACTGAACCTCGAACCCAGCGCTCCCCCATCATGACCACCGAAAATACATCCCTGATCAAACTCGAAGGCGTGACCAAGGTCTTCCTGACCGACGAAGTTGAAACCCACGCCCTCTCCGGCATCCACATGGACATTCGCAAGGGCGAATACGTCTCGATCGCCGGCCCCTCCGGTTGCGGCAAGTCCACCCTCCTTTCGATCCTCGGCCTGCTCGATACGCCGACCGACGGCAGCTACATCCTCAACGGCCGCCCCGTCCAGGGCCTGACGCTCCCCGAGCGCGCCCGCATCCGCAACCGCGAGATCGGTTTCATTTTCCAGTCTTTCAATCTCATCGGCGACCTCACGGTCTATGAAAACGTCGAACTGCCCCTGACCTACCGCGGCATGCCCGCCGCCGAGCGCAAGACCCGCGTGACCGAAGCCCTCGAGAAGGTCGGCATGGGCCACCGCGCCAAGCATCTTCCTTCCCAGCTCTCCGGCGGTCAACAGCAGCGCGTCGCGGTCGCCCGCGCCCTCGCGGGCAGCCCGGCCGTTCTCCTCGCTGACGAGCCCACCGGTAACCTGGACTCGAAGAACGGCGACGCCGTCATGGAACTCCTCCATTCGCTCCATCGTTCCGGCTCGACCATCGTCATGGTCACGCACGACGCCCGCTTCGCCCGCAACGCCGACCGCACCGTCCATGTCTTCGACGGCCGCGTCGTCCAGGAGCAGATGGAATCTGATCCCACCCGCTGAGGCTCTGCTTGACCGGTGCGTTGCCCTCAGTCGGCGCCCCGGTTCGATCCGAGACTGACCTTGCACTTCCGCCTTTTCTCCTGGCCGGCCCCAGCGGTGGTCATCCGGCCGGTGTGATCGGGCGGAGGTGCTTTTGCACCACCCATGCTCAACGATCTCCGCTTCGCGCTCCGCCAAGTCCTCAAGCAGCGCGGCTTCACCGCCATCGCGGTGCTCACGCTCGGCCTCGGCATCGGCGCCAACGTCGCCATCTTCTCCGCCGTCAACACCCTGTTCCTGCGACCGCTCTCCTTCGCCGAACCCGCGCGGCTCGTCAGGATCTGGGGCGCCTTTCCCGATCGCGGCCTCGATCAGGCCAATCTCTCCTACCCGCGCTTTGAATACCTCCGCGACCAGATGTCGGTCTTCACCGACGTCTCCGCGCAATCCTTCACCGGCATGACCCTCACCGGCCGCGGCGACCCCGCGCAATTGCAGGCCTGCCGCGTCAGCGACAATTTCTTCACCACCCTCGGTGTCCGGCCGCAGCTCGGCCGGAATTTCCTGCCCGAGGAGGACCGCGCCGGCGGGGCCAGCGTCGTGCTGATCAGCGACGAATATTGGCAAAAGCAATTCAACCGCGCCCCCGGCGCCGTCGGCCAGACCCTCACCCTCGACAACCGCCCCTACACCGTTATCGGCGTGCTGCCGGCCTCCTTTCGTTTCCCCTACAATGGCACGCCGATCTGGACGACCCGCCCCTTCGAACAGGAGGGTGTCACTCCCGATCTGCTGCGTCGCGGGACGGGCTATCTGCAGGTGGTCGGGCGCCTCAAGCCCGCGGTCGCCCTCGCGCAGGTGAACGAGCAATTGAAGGTGATCAATGCCCGCTACACCGCCGCCAACCCCGAAAAGGTGGACGCCGGCGCGCCGATGTTTGCCCGCTATTTTCAGGAAGACCTCGTGCGCAACCAGCGGCCGACCTTCCTCGTGCTCCTGACGGCGGTCGGCCTCGTGCTGCTGATCGCCTGCGCCAACGTCGCCAATCTCTTCCTCGTCCGCCTGACCACGCGTCGCCGGGAAATCGCCATCCGCATCGCGCTCGGCGCCACCCGCCGCAGCATCGTCCGGCAGTTCCTCACGGAAAGCGTCCTCACCGCCCTCTGCGCCGGCGTCCTCGGCTCGCTGCTCGCCATCTGGGCCGTCGAGGTGCTCGCGCGCGTGGCCACGGACTTCATTCCGCGCGCCGCCGAGATCAACGTCGACCTGCCCGTGCTCGCCTTTGCCCTCGCCCTCTCGCTCTTCACGGGCCTGCTCATGGGCTTCATGCCCGCCTGGCAGGCCTCGCACGCTGACGTCAATGAAACCCTGAAGGACGCCACCCGCGGCAACACCGGTGGACGCGCCGCCGGCCGCTTGCGCGCGCTCCTCTTCGTCGGGGAGGTCGCCCTTTCGCTCGTGCTGCTGATCGGCGCCGGCCTGCTCCTGCTAAGTTTTGCGCACCTCCGGAACGCCTCCCCCGGCTTCCAGCCGGACAACCTGGTCACCTTCAACCTCCAGCTCTCGCCTGGTCAGTATCCCGACGCGGCACGGCAGACGGCCTTCTACGAACAGCTCACCGCGCGGCTCGCCGCCCTGCCGGGCGTCACCGCCGCCTCGGGCATCAACAACGCGCCCATTGTCGCCGGCGGCAACACCCGCTCCCCCTTCGTGGTCGAGGGGGACACCATCCCGCCCATGAACGAGCGCAAGCTCGCC
>JAYVZM010000310.1:0-3991 GCA_043783345.1 Verrucomicrobiota bacterium | reverse complement strand
GAGGGCACCCCGCCCACAAGAGTCACCCGCAACGTCATCACCTTCGCGCCCGATGGCGCGCGGGGAGTCGCCGCCCATGTCGACGGACACCAGACTGCCTCAGCTTAACCTCGACGAGCTGCGCCGGTTGAAGTGGCTGCTCGGCGGCGCGCTGGCGCTGGTCTCGGTCTGGACCGTGTTTTTCCTCGATATCGAGGCGCTCGGCCTGGTCGGCCTGGCGAGTGGCGTCATCCTGGCGGCCCTGGTGTGGCCGCAACTGCCCGCCCGGGTGCCGCCGATCGTGTGGCGCCTCGCGGTGCCGGCGATCATCGCGCTCATGGCGGCGGATTTTTATTTCAGCCCGGACACGCTGCCGGTGTTGATCCGGCTGGGCATCCTGCTGGTGCTCTACCGGTCCGTCTCCTACCGGCGCAAGCGCGAGGATCTGCAGTTGATCGTCCTCGCCCTGTTCCTGATCGTGGTCGCCGGCGTGTTGACCGTGTCGCTGGGCTTTGCCTTGGTGTTGCTGCTGTTCACGGCGCTCGCGCTGGGACTTCTGTTCGTGGTCACGCTGATCGATCTGACGGAAAACACGCACACGGCGCTGACCTACCGGGAAATGAGCCAGTGTCCGCCGTGGGCGCGGGGGAGCTGGCGGAATTTCCTCGGCCGGGTGCGCCAGGTGACCGACTGGCGGCTGCTCGGTTTCGCCGGCGGGCTCTTCCTGGTGGTGGTGGGGTTCTCGGCGGCGCTGTTCGTCATCATCCCGCGTTTCGAGGTGGCCAGCGGGTTCTTCCTCGACAAATACATCACGCGCAAGAGCCGCACGGGATTTACCGAGACGGTGAAGTTTGGCGACGTCAGCGAACTGATCCGCGACGACAGCGTCGCGATGCGGGTGGACCTGACCGACTCCCGTGGTTTGCGGGAGTCGCCCTACTGGCGGCTGGTGGTGCTGGACGAATATACACCGCAGGGTTTCAAGGTATCGGCCGGACTCAAGGGCCAGCTCCTGCGCGGCCAGCGGGTGACCCAGATGGTGCGGGGCCGGTCGGTCGGCCGGTTGGTCAACCCTGTCGGCGGCGTCTGGACGTTTTATGTCGAGCCCGGGGTCAGCCGGTTTTTGCCGCTGCCCGGCAGCTTCGGGCTCCTGCGCTTGCGCGATCCGGTGCCGGTGCAAACCAGTGCGAGCCACCGGCTGGCCGCCTTGCGCAGCGAGGCGATGACGATGACGGCCTTCCAGCTCGAGAGCGTCGAATTGACGCCGGTCCTCACCGATACGATCTTTCCGCAGTTGCTGCGGGACGCGCGGGAGCGCCTGGTGCGGCCCGGGGAGCAGTTCCGCTACGATCCCCTGGTCAGCTTACGGGGCCCGCTGGGTCCGCAGAACCAGGCGGTGCTGGAACGCATCGTCCGGGAGATCACGGGAGGGGCGGCGCTGCCGGCGGAGGAATTTGCCCACCGGGCGACGGCCTGGCTGCAGCGACGCCATGCCTACACGCTGGCGGTGAAGCTGCCGCGGGGCGGGGGCCAGGACGACATTGTGCGGTGGCTCGATTCCAACGAGCCCGGCTTCTGCGAATACTTCGCCGCTGGTTTCGCCGTGCTGGCGCGCGCGGCCGGCCACCCGGCCCGGGTTGTCGCCGGATTTCGCGGCGGGGTGCTCAACGGATTTGAAAATTACTTCATGGTGAGAAATTCCGACGCCCATGCCTGGGCGGAAATCTACGACGGCCGAACCGAGTGGCTGCGGGTGGACCCGACGCCCGGCGCCGTCGCCTTCAGCCGGGCGGGTCCGACGGAGAGCAAGCCGCAGGCGCAGGACAGCAGCTGGTCGGCGCGCTTCGACAGCCTGCGGGTGCTGTGGTATCGGCGCATCGTCAACTTCGACTCGCGCGCCCAGGTGCAGATGATCGAGCAGGTGAAGTCGTTCACGACGGACTGGGGCGTCGCCCTGCGCGTGCATTTTGCGGCATTCACCGAGGCATTCCGGGCGTGGATCCGGAAGCCCTGGAATGTCGCGCGGGTGGGCAGCAATGCCGGCCTGATGGTGCTGTTCGCGGCCCTGGGGTGGGGGCTGGCGAGGCTCGGGCAATGGTCCTGGGTGCGCTGGCAGGTATGGCGCCGGCCGCGCGAGTTCGATCCCGTGCGACGCGAAGCGGGCCGACTGCTCGCGCGGCTGCGCCTGCAACACGGAGGACGGAGATCAGGGGACGGAGGACCATCCTTCGCCAAGGCTTCGGATGGCAGGCAGATGGCGGACGACGGAGACATTATCCAAGATTTGCGGCGGTTGCGCTATGGCCGGCGGGAAACCTGGCCGGAACCGCGCGGGGTGTTCAAGCGCGCGAAACGGGCGCGGAAGACGGCGCGGGCGGGAAGGTAGGGCGCGGACTCCGTTCCGCGCTGGAATGATGCTGGCGAACGGAGTTATCGATCTACAGTTCTGCCTCCCACACATAGGACCACTCTTCGGGTGTTTTGATCAAACCACCGCGCACTGGATTGTTCCGGATGTAGGCGGCTTTTTCTTCAAGGCTTTCATCCTGCCTTATCCGATGGTCGAAGAAATCCCTCAGCCAGCGAATGTCATTTTCCTTGGCCAGATAGTGTTTCCAGGCACGCATGACTGTTTCCATGTTTTGGGCCTGCGGGAAGCTGATCAGCGCATGGATATGATCCGGCATTAGGAGCAGCAGGTGAACATGCCACCGCTGCTTTTGCTGATAGAAAGCCACGCTTTCGAATATCCGATTGGCGATGCCTGGGTGGCAAAAATGGTTTTGGCCGCGTTCGGCGGCGCAAATCGTGATAAAGAAAATGGGACAACCTTTCACCCAGCCGGCGGTGACATGGCCCAGTTTAGCGCGACGAGGCGGTGGCATGCGAATTGGCGCGGAGCGGAGTCCGCGCCCTACCGGTTGGAACTTGAAGCTACCCTCACGGCACCTTGAAATTCACCGGCTTCGTCGCGGGCTGCGATTTTTTCTGGAAGTATTTCTTGAGAATGGCGTTTGCCACCGGGCCGGCATTCCGGCCCCCGCCGTAGCTCTCGCCGATCGTGTCGCCTTCGAGCATGACGGCGATTGCGATCTCCGGTTTTTCCAGCGGGGCGAAGCAGATGAACCAGGCGCAGTTGATTGTGCCGACCTTGGCCGTGCCGGCTTCATCGACTTGCCTGACCCGTTTCTGGGCAGTGCCGGTCTTGCCGGCGACCCGCACGCCGGGAATCCGTTCGGAGGCCACCGTCGTCAGGATATCGGCGGTGCCGTAGGTCGTGCAGCCCCACATGCCCTCGAGCAGGGTCGCCCGTTGCGCGGGAGTCAGGCCAATGGGCTCCGTGCGCTGCACCGGTGCGTGCGGATTGTGCAGCAGGGTCGGTTTGGTGTAGGTTTCATTGCGCGCCACGGAGGCGACAAAACAGGCCATTTGCAGCGGGGTGACGACGGTGAAGCCCTGGCCGATGGCCATGTTCGCGGTGTCGCCCGGAAACCAGCGGTCGTTCTGGGTGCGCTGCTTCCATTCCGGAGTGGGGATGAGCATGCGCGAGGTTTCGTTGGCGAGTTCGATGCCCGTGCGCTGGTCGAGGTGGAAGCGGCGGGCCTCCGCGGCGATCAGCTCGGGGCCGATCAGGCGACCGGCCTCGTAGAAATAGATATCGCAACTGTGCCCGATGGCCTCGGCGAGTTTGAGTTCGCCATGCTGGCCGATGCCGTTGTCACAGGTGAACATTCGGTTGCCGACCATCACGCGGCCGGTGCAATTGGCGATGATCTGGTCGGGGACGAGCGCGCCGCTGCGCAGGCCGGCGATGGCGGTGATGATTTTGAACGTGGAACCGGGCGGAAATGCGCCGCTGATGGCCTGGTTGAACCAGCCCTCGGAATCAGTAATGGCTTTTGCCTTCTCTTGGGTGAGATGCGGCACGAAGGAGTTGAGGTCGTAATCGGGTTTGCTGGTGAGCACGAGCACCTCGCCGGTGTGGACGTCGATGGCGACGGCGGCTCCGCTG
>JAYVZM010000309.1:0-10010 GCA_043783345.1 Verrucomicrobiota bacterium | reverse complement strand
GGTCCGCTGGTCGCGCCGTCACCGGCTGCCGTTTCTCCTTTCGCTCTCGCGTCTCCTTGCCGGCGGCCTGTCCGCCGGCGAGGCCGTCCGCCTGCTCGCCCTGCGGCTGCGCGAGCCGCCCTTGCGCGCCCTCGCGGCGGTCCTCTGGGAGCAGCTCAGCCAGGGCCGGACCCTCTCGGACGCATTGGCGGACCTGCCGGAGGTATTCGACGGCCAGACCATCAGCCTGGTCGCCGCCGGCGAGGCCACCGGCAGCCTGCGCGAGGTGTTGGCCCGCCTGATCCAGCATTTCACCGAGCAGCGGGAACTGCGCCAGCGGCTGATCGCGGCCCTCGCCTATCCGCTCTTCGTCTGCGCGCTCGCCGGGGGCGTCATCCTGTTTTTCCTCTTCTTCCTGCTGCCCCGCCTGCAAGTGCTCCTCAACTCGCTCGGCGGACATCTGCCCGTTTCCACCGCTCTGCTGGTGTGGTTCTCGGCCTTTCTGCTGCGCTACGGGCCGTTCCTGCTCGGCGCCGCGGCCATCGCGGGCTTCGCCTGGTGGCGCTGGCGCCACCGTCCCGCCGGTCGGATCGCCACCGACGCCTGGCTGGTGCGCGCGCCGCTGACCGGCCCCTACCTCGTGCGAACCACCATTCTGAATTTCACCCACACCGTCGCGATCCTCCTGGAAAACGGCATCACGACCGCGGAGTCGCTCCGCATGGCCGAGCGCACCGTGGACAACACGACGCTCCGCGCCACGCTCCACGAGGCCATCGACCGCGTGCTCGAGGGGGAAAGCCTCTCCTCCGCCCTCGCCCGCACCAAGCTTCTCCCGTTGCTCGTGCTCGACCAACTGGCGGTTGGGGAGCAGACCGGCAGCCTCGCCCCCAGCTTGCGCGCCATCGCCCAAGACTATCAAGTGGAGGTGAGCCGGTGGCTGCAGAATTTCACCCGCGTGCTTTCCACCGTGGTCTTCGCCGCCTCGTTCGGCTTCGTCGGTTTCCTCGCTTATGCGATCATCTCGGCCGTCCTGCAGGTCAGCTCGAGCTTCAAGTTCTGATCCCCGCCGGCGCCACGGTTCCTCAGCGGGGTTTCCGGGCGGCGGGGTTGCGCCGGCTGGGTTTCGCAAGTTCGCGCCTGGCCAGAGCGAGCACTTTCTCCAGGTCGGAAATTTGGATCGGTTTTGTCAGGTGCAGGGCGAAACCCGCTTTCTTGGCGTGCGCCACATCCGCCTCCATTCCATAGCCGGTGATGGCCACACCTTTGATGCCGTGGCGCGCATGCAGCTCCTTCATCAGTTCACCGCCATCGCCGTCGGGAAGCCCGAGGTCGGAAATGAGAAAGCCAATGTCAGCTTGCTCGGCATGCCGGCGTGCTTCCACCAGCGAACGCGCCGACAACGCCCGAAATCCCCGCGCCTCCACCAGGCGCACCATGATGCTGGCCGTCTGCGCATGATCCTCGACGATCAGGATGGAGCGGGAAGGCAGCTCAGCCATAAGGCCAACTTTCCCACTGCCGCCCGGCAGATCGATTGAATTATCCCGGGGACCCCACATGTTACACGCTTTTGCATATCGCGGGCCAAGCGACCCCAATATGCAGCATAGAGCCGTTCGCCTCCAACCGAGATTTCACCGGTAGATATATACCCCATTCCCCAGCACGCGCCCACCTGCTTTGCTTACGGGCATTCCGGGCCCCTCTTGTATGGAATCCACGCCGCGCCATCGCATTGTTTCAGCCATCAGCATGAACGAACTCCACCGTTTGGTGGAGAAGCTCCGCAAGGAGGGGTGGGAATCGATCGGCGGCGGGGCCATGGCGAAATCGACCCGCGACACCAACCCGCCGTATTTTTGGCAGGCGATGCGCCGGACCGAGCCGTCCCGAGCGCGGCCGGCGCGCCGGGCTAAAAGCCCGTCCTTCCATTAACCCGCGCCGGGAATGCCCCGGTCAGTGGGCGACCTCGACGGAGAAAACATCAAAGCGCGCGTCGAGCTCGGCGGGATTCGCGCGGTTCGCGATGAACGAGCATTCCTCCAGCGCCAGATAGGGCGCCCGCCGGCCGAGGGCGCGGTAAAACTTCACCAGCGCGGCCAGGTCCGCCCGCCGGAAACCCACCTGCACCGTATGGTAGGCGAACTGACCGGTGCGCTGGGTATGCGGCGCATCCAGCGCCGCCGACAGGCCGGCCTCGGACGCGAGCGCCGAAACCTCGCCCACGAGATGTGTCGCATCGAGAGTGCGCGCCGGATCGAGGTTGCCCGCGGCCCGGGCGGCCCGGGCCTCGATGGATGCCTTGCGCTCCAGCCAGAGTTTTTGGGTGGCCAGTTCGGTCGCGACCACGCGGCCTTCCGTCCAGCGGATCCTTGCGCGGCGGGCGGCGGACCCCAGCCAGACCAGCGCCCCGGCGGCCAACAACACCAGGATGAGAACCCGCTCCCGCGGCGCCCGCCTTAAAAAGAGCTCGTTCACGGCCGGCCTCCTCCCGCGACGCCGGCTGCGGGTTTGAATTTCAACGCCACGACAAAAGTCGTCAGGCCCTCGCGCGAGCGCAGGTCATGGGTCTCGACCTGTTCCACGGCGGTCAACCGGCGCAGCGCCGCCTCATAGGTTCCGGCATCCCCGGCGACCGCCGTCTGCACCTCGATTTCCAGCGTGCGGTCCTTCTTGCTGGCCGCGCGCAAAAACTGGAGCGACCGCGGCCGGGCCGCCCCGGCCATCGCCAGCCATTCAAGCGGCCGTTCCTGCCGGGCCGCGAGGTCCTCGATCCGCGCCGCCACCGCGTTGGCGGTCTCGATCCGCTGCACCTCCTCGCCCTGTCGCGCGGCCACCGTCAACCGCCGCTTGTTCCAGAGCCCGATCGCCGCGTCGGACATTTCCAAACCGGCTGCCAGCAGCCAGAGCAATCCCACGCCCAGCAGGGCTAGTTTCCAGCCGCGGCGCCGGCGGTCCTCGCGACGCTTCGCGCCGAGAAATGATTTGTCCCGCACATCGGCCGCGGCCACCGCCCCGGACGACAGCCGCATTGTTTCATGTCCGCCCACCCGGAAAATTGCGCCGCCGGCGTCATCGGTCCCCGCACCGACCGGCCCGCTCAATTTGCGCACTTCCGTTTCATCCAGCCCGCTGAGGCGGCGCAACCCGGTCGCCATCCCGTCGATCTGGGTGTCGGTCGGATCCGCCAGCGCCTGCGCCATGACCGCCACCGGCAATCCCGCATGGCCGTCCCAAGCGACGCCGTTGAGTCCGTCCGCGTGCGACTGGATGACGATCAAGGGTTCCGCCGGCGGCGGACCGAACAGCGCAATGAAATCCGGCAGCACGACGGCCGCCCCCGCCCACGCCGTCAGCTCCGCGGGCGGGAAGCGGCGCCGGTAGGCCGCATAACCGAGCGCCTGCGTGCCGTCGGCACTGAGCACGAAGCCATGGTAGACCTGGGCCAGGGGAAAGGGAGAGGATTCCTCCAGCGCGATTTCCACCTGGCCCGCGGCCGCAACCGCGGGATCCAGCGGCACGCTTTTGACAAAGAAACGGTCGCCTGGAACGAGCACGATGGGTGAAGTGGTGTCGGCGTTCATAAGACGGGAGGCGGTGCGAGTTGCATGTTTTCCTCGAGAGCCAGGAGGGTGAAGGGATACTGCAGGTTTTCGCCCGCGGCGGGAGTGGGAGCGGCCGGTTGGTCTGGCGGCGCGACGACGGGGCTCACCACGGCCGCCAGCTGAAACGACACCGGGCCCTCCTGCACCGTCACCTCAATCCGCAGACACCGCGCCAGCGTGTCGAATCCGGTGAGCGGCGCGGCGGCGCCCAGCAGCGCCCGGGCCTCGGCCACGCTCCGGAAATAGGGGGGCGCGCCCGGCGCGCGCGGCGTCTTGCCCGCATTGAAATCGCGAATCTTCTCCACCTGCGGTGCATCCAACCCGGCCAGCGCCAGCGTGTCCGGACCGGCGGTGTTCAGGTTGACGGCGGGAAAATCCTGGAGGGAAACGCTCTCGACAAACCGGCCGCGCAATTCCGCCGGCTGGCCGTGCGGCGTGTAGAACAGCTCGCGGGCCACTGCGATCGCCGCCAGCTCGTCGAACGACTCGAGCGGCCGGGCGGGCGGGCGATGGGGCGGATCTTCGAATTCATATTGCCGCGGATCCGTTTCGTAACGGGCCGGGCGGTGCTCGGGCCGCGTCCAGGCCAGCAGCGCGTCCGCCAGGCTCGCCGCCTTCTCTTCCTTCAATCCCAATTGCCGGCCGAGCGCCGCCAGCGCCGGCGCCTCGAGTCGCGGCAACGAGGGCCGGCCGCTCTCATCCTGGATCCGCACGGCGACGGTCGTGCCGGCGCGGGTCGGCAGCTCCAGCTCGTGGAGCGGCTCGCCCCATCCCTGGGCCGGCGATCTCAGGCCGTTGTCGAGCGCCTGGTAGTCGGCCAGCACCGCCAGCGTCGCCTCGAGCGCCGAATGGGCGTCGGCGCGCAGGCGTTCGCCCTGCCGGGCGCGGGACTCGACCAGCAGTTCCGTCATCGAACGCTCGATAAACCGCGCCAGCAAAAACGCCGCCAGTGTGATCAGGGCGAGGATGACCACGATGACGGAACCGCGGGAGCGGCGCAGGAAGGTTGCGGGTGGAGCCATGGGGATCGCTTCAAAAGGCGGGCAGCGCCGGGAGGTGGGGCGGAAAGCTGACGACAGTATCGGCGGAATACCGGTCGCGCTGAAAATGCAGCCGCAGCAGCGCCGGCAGCACCCAGTGGCCGCGCTCATCACGCAGCGGCGAGGCCAGCGTCTGCCAGGCCTGCGAGTCGGGCTGATAATAAAGGTAGTCGAGCCGCGTTACCATTGGGGAAACGACGAGGCGGCGCGGCGGATCGGTTTCGAAATTCGTTTCCCAACGCGACTGCCAGAGAAGGAAGAGCCCGCGTTCCGGCACCAGCGAAAGGGCGCAAGCCACGTCCGGCAACGGCGCGCCGGGCCAAGGCAGCAGGCGGTCGCCGGCCCGCAGATCAAACGTGATCTCGGGGGGGCCACCCACCGTCGATGCCGGGGACGGGGCGAGGCGCAGTTCCCGGCCGGGCGAAGGGGTCAGCGCCCCGCGCTGCAACAGCTCCCCCAGATGGCGCGTGACCGCCCGCACATGCTGGTCGAACAGGCGCCGTTGCCGGTTTTGCCCCCACAGCTCGCCCATCGAAAACAGAAACATGTTCAGCGCGAGCAGCAGCGCCGTCAGCAGGCTCAACGCGAGGAGCACTTCGACCAGCGTGAAGGCGTGGCGGGAGGCGGTGGAACTGGGCGGTCGGCGGGTCATCTTAAAAGTGGCGGCGGGCCAGGCGCTCCCGCGACAGGGTTCGCAGCTGCTCGCGCCGGATCGGGTCCGACCAGGTGGGGCGCAGCAGCAGGAACACCTCGCGCTCCCGCCGGGCCGGCTTCTGCCCCGCAGGGCTGATTTCAAAATTGAGGGTCACCCGGAAAAGATCGGCACAGGTCGTTTCAGCGATTTCGGCCGACCAGCGCAGCGCGCCGCCCTCGGTCAGCGCCATCTGCCCGCCCCGCTCGGCGCGCGGGAGCCGGGGCTCGACCAGCAACGCCGCGCGGGCGAACGCGATTTCCTCCTTCTCCGCCGACCACGCGCGCATGGCCTGATAGTTGACGAGAACATTCACGTAGGCGGTGCCGAGCACGACCGCGGCCAGCGCGAAGATGGCCAGGCTCACCAGCACCTCCACGAGGGTGAAACCGGCCGGAAGCGAAGGGCGGCGTTCCGGGCTCATGGCGCCACCTCCAGACCGGGCGCACAGGTCCACGGATCGATGGCCATGACCTGGCTGGCGCGGCCGGCGGACCGCAGCTGCACGCGCACGGGTTCGCAGGTGCCGTCCGGATAAAATTTCAGCGCCCGCTGGACATCGGTCTCCATCAGCTGTCCGCCGATCAAGACGGCCCTCATGCCCAGCGGGCGAAGAAAATCAACTCCCAGCCGCGGGCCGGCCAGCGCGTGAAAACCCCCGGTCGGCCCGTCCCAAGTGAAACGTTGCGCGTCGGCATCGAACTGGAGAGTGACTTCGCGCCCGGTCAGCACGGCCTCGCGCCGGACCTGCTGCAGGAGTTCCGCCAGGTCGTCCGCGGGGCCCTCGCTTCCGCTCTTCCGGAAAAGCGCGCCGGCGACCGGCAGCAGCACCGTTCCGGCGAGTGCCATCAGCGCCAGCACCAGAAGGATTTCCACCAGGGTGAATGCAGGAACAGCGCGCGGCTTCATGGCGGATTCTTGCGGGGTTCCACGGACTGGGGACCGGTGCCCCGGCGGCGGCGGAGTTCATCCGCGAGGTTCTGCAGCCGCTGGGCCTCGGCGGGATTGGCCGGGGCGGCCGCGGGATTCGCATTCGCCGCCGGCGGTGAATTCCCGTTCGACGCACCGGAAGGCGCGGCGTTTTGCTGGCCGGCCCGTCCCGCGGCTTCCGCCGCGCCGGGTAGGGGCGGCGGCGCGGGCGGAGCGCCGGCGGGATTGGCACTGGCCATCCTGGCCGGCTGCAAAGTCAGGACGACCGGGCGGCCTTGATAGTCCACGGTGAGGACATCGCGCTCGCGGTTGAAACTCCGCGCCACGAAGGGATGACCGCCCTCGCCCAACCGGACCCAGACCGCCTCATGGCTCGCCTGATCGTAGAGGCTGAACGAATAGACGCCGCGCTCGAAAACGATGCCGCGGAGTTCGAGCGGTCCGGTCGCCCCCGGCGCATCCTTCCGCGCTCCGCCCGCCGGCTGCAGGAAGGGCGAATCGGCCACCAGGCCGTCAAGGGGATCGGGGGGCGGGGGCGTCTGCCCCGACACCACCGGCAGCATGATTCCGAGCAGAAGGCAGCGCTTCATCGAAAGCCCTCCCACAAGCGCGTGTAGGCGGCGAGCAGACCCGGTTGGTCGACTGCGGTCGTCCGCAAATCGCGTTGCAGGCTGGCGCGGACCTGCGGGTTGCCGAGCATCACGGGCCGCCACAACAGCACCGGCAGGGCGCGCAGCAATCTTTCGCGCGGATAGCGGAAAGCGCGGCGGCCGGCCAGTTCCCTCCAGCCAAAGCGCCGCGCATTGACGAGCCAGTTGCGGAGCGAGGACGTCTCCGGGCACTTGTTCGCCGGATGCAGCGCATACTCGCTCGGGTGGCGAAAGGCCACGCCCAGCCGCCGGTGTTCCAGCCAGAACCAGACCTGGCAGGCCAGGAGCGAAATCCTCCAGAGATCCTCGCGCAAATCCGCGGCGGACCGCCGAGAGCGGTGCGGATGCAGCTTGAAGTCCACGCCCCGGACATGCTCCTCCCGCAGGGCGGGAAGACACGCCAGCCCTTCGGGTGCGGGCAGCGCCAGCAAGCGGCGGGCGCGTTCGCGGCAACTCCAGTGATATTCGTGGCAAACGGTCAGCACCACGTCGCCGAGCGCCAGCCGCGCCTTGGCCACGTTGCGCTCAGCGTAGTCCGCGTCCGCCGCGGCAAACGGCAGCCGGTCCAGCCGGGCGCGCGCGAACAGGAGACCCGAGCAACGGTTGAACAGCAGCCGGGTCGCTTCCGCCGGCGGGATGGCCGCCGCCTGCCGGTGATGCGCGCAGCCGCGCAGCAGCGCCTCGTCCCCGCAGACGCGACGGTGGCCCTGCACGAGATCGTAGGAAAACATCGAGACGGGAAGCCGGCGCAGCCACGCGGTGGAAAGGACCTTGAACTCCACCTCGATGCCCGCCGCGGAACCGAGGTCGTGGGCGAGTTCGCCCAGCGCCCGGCCGTGGCGCCGTTCATTGAGGAGGGTGCTTCCGCGCAGCAGCACATAGAACTCCAAATCGTTGTAGGGTTGGTCGCCGCTCGCCGTGCGCAGGACGCCGCCCTCCCCCCGGCCATAGCCGCCTCCCAGCAGGATGCCCTCGAGCCGGCCGGCCGGGATGAGCCGTTCCACGCCCTGCCGCACCCGCTCGCAGATGCGCGCGAGGTGCGACTCGAGCGTGGCGTCGCCGTCCAGGGTGAAACGGAGCGGAGCCGGAAGCGGGGCCGGGGACTCCCCGACGAGGGGAACATGCGCAAGGGTGCTGGCCGCCGCAGGCATGGTTCAGGCCGCGGGCGGATTGGTCCCCAGCACCGTCCAGCGGCACCAGACGGGCGGAAAGGTGTCGGCCGCGTAAGCCCGGTAGTCCCGCCAGCCCGCGCGGAAACCCGCCAGGCGCGCGCGGCGCTGGCGCCACCGGATCTGCGCGGCGTGCGGCCATTCGCGCAGCCGGCCCCGGCGCAGGCAAAACCAGAAATCGCGGCGCGCATCGTTCACCCAGCCCAGCAGCACGGTGCGGGGAAAATTGAAATCCCGCGCCTTGCCGTTCCACATGGCCGCGTGGGCCCGGCCCTCGCCGAAGCTGCGCCGCGCCGCCTGGTCCGGCGTGTAATTATGCGAGTGAATCGCCACGGACTCCGGCACATAGAGCACGCGGTAGCCCTCGGCGCGCGCCCAGCGGGTGTATTCCTCATCCTCGGAATATTGCATGGCCTCGTTGAAGCCGCGGCGCAGCCACAGGTCTTTGCGGATGCCACTGCTGACCATGCTGAAAAAATGATCCCAGTGGGCGGACGCGCGCCGCGCCCCGAAGCAGCGCTCGTAGTCGGCGGCGAACACGGCCCGGCAGCCCAGCCGCGGCACCTGCCGGCCGAAGACCGCCGCCACGTTGCGGGGGTGCAGCGCCTGCACCAGCGGCGCCAGCCACTGCGCGTTGAGCGGCGTGGCGTCGGCATTGAGGAAGATGACGCTGTTGGCCCGCGCCAGGCTCATGCCCAAGTTGATCACCCGCGGAGGATGATACTCCTGCGGCTTGATCTGGATGAAGTGGCGGGGTTCCGCCGCGCGGATGAGGTCGACCGAGCCGTCGGTCGAACCCGAATCGATCACGATCAGTTCCCAGTCGCGGAAGGCCTGCTTCCGGAGCGCCTCCAGGGTGCCCCGGAGCGCCCAGCCTTCATTGTAGGAACGGATGACAATGCTCGCGGCCGGTGAATTCATGGCCCGATACTAGTCCGACCGGAGGCGGGACTGTATGGGGTAATTGCCCCCATCATTTCGGGTCCCGCAACCCATCTTCAACCGTGGCATTGCCCGCTAGGCTCCTGCGGTCGCTTCCCACCCGATCCCTCAACCCGGAATTCCCCCATGCCACCCCGCCGCTTCTTCCCTAGAAAAATCGTGGTGTCGATCGGTCTTCTCGCCCGCAACGAGGAAACCCGTCTGCCCGCCGCGCTCGCCAGCCTTTTCCAGCAGACGCTCTTTGCCGAACTCGACCGGCGCGGCGAGCGCGCCGAGATCTGGTGCGTCGCGAATGCCTGCACGGACAACACCGCCGCCGTGGCCGAGGGGATCTTTCACGAGCAGGGAGCCGTCCACCCGCACACCGCCGCCTTCCTCGCCCGGGCCGTGGCCGTTCCCACCCCGGGCAAGATCAATGCCTGGAACCTCTTTGTGCATGAGATTTCGGCCCGCGAAACCCGCTGCCTGATCCTGATGGACGCGGATATCCGGCTGGGCCAGGCCACCACGCTGTGGAATCTCTACCAAAGCCTTGAGGACGACGCCACGGCGCAGGTCGCGGTGGGCGAACCGGTCAAGGACCTCGCGCTCAAGCCCGCGCCCACGTTGCGCGAACGGCTTTCGCTCGCCACGTCCCGGCTCACCCAAGGGTCCGGCCCGCAACTAACCGGCCAGCTCTACTGCATCCGCGCCGAAACCGCCCGCCGCATCCGCCTCCCCCGGGACCTCGGCGCCTGCGAGGACGGCTTCATCAAGAATGTGGTCTGCACCGATTTCCTCCTGAAGGAAACGGAGCCCGCCCGGCTGATCCGGGTGCCGGGCGCGTCTCACGTTTTCGAGGCGTATACGACAGCGGGCTCGATCCTCCGCAACCAGAAGCGCCAGATGATAGGCCAGACCATTGTGCATTTGCTCGTGGACCGGACGCTGCCCGCACTGTGTGCGCGGCATGGCCTGAGCCTGGCCGACCTGGTCCGCCAGCTGGACGAGGAGGATCCCCA
>JAYVZM010000308.1:0-10029 GCA_043783345.1 Verrucomicrobiota bacterium | reverse complement strand
CATGACCGGCCGGATGCCGAAGGGCCAGTATCGGCGTTACCGCCGTATCGCGCGGGTGCTGGCGGCGAGCAGTTTTGTGCGGGACAAGGTCAGCGGGGAGAATCCGAAGCTGGCTCCCGTCACCCGCGTCTATGGTTATCCCATCGACTGGTGGCTGCTCAACCAGGAAACCGGCAAGATGCCGACCAGCCTGTTGGAAATCCCGCCCGAGGAATTGACAATCGGCTTCGTCGGCCGCATCCACACGGAAAAAGGCCTGGTCTTGCTGGCCGAGGCCTTGCGCATTGTCGGGCATATTCCCGGCCTGCCCCGGTGGCGCGTGTTGCTGTGCGGACCGTCCGACATCGCCCGCGGCGGCTCGGGCGCGGTGTTCCGCACGCGGTTGCTGCACCTGCTTTCCGCGGCGCTGCCCGCCGCCCGGTTCAATCTGCTGGATCCCCAGTTCAATGCGCGCACGTTGGCCGGCGTTTACCGGCGCATCGCCATCTTCTGCTATCCCAGCACCGCCGAGCAAGGCGAGACTTTCGGCGTCGCCGTGGCGGAGGCCATGGCCGCCGGCGCCGTGCCGGTGGTGTCGCACCTGGCCTGCTTCACCGATTTTGTGCACCACGAGAAAAACGGCCTGGTCTTCGACCACACGGCCCCGGATGCCGCGGCGCAGCTCGCCGCCGCGCTCGTGCGTCTCCTGGGCGACGCGGCGCTGCGCCAGCGCCTCGCCACCGCTGCCCGCAATGATGTGCGCCGGTATGACTATGCCACCTACGCCGAGTCCTTGCTGGCGGATTTCGCGCAGTTGACCGGCCCGGCCGGGTCCGCATCCTCCGTCCCGTGAGCTCCGCCACCCCCTACCTCGGCCAGAATTGCGTCACCCCTTACCCCCGGGGCCAGGTGTTGCGCCGCTGGCTGTGGCTGCTCGTGCAGTCCACCCTGTTCCGCTGGAGCCCCCGCCCCTGCCACGGATTTCGTGCCTGGCTGCTTCGCGGCTTTGGCGCCGACATCGCCGGTCCCGTGGTGATTTTCCCGACCGCCCGGATCGTCTTCCCCCAAAAACTTTCCCTCGCCGCGCGCAGCATGATCGGACCGCACGTCATGCTCTACAACCTCGCCGCCATCCGGCTCGAATATGGCGCGAACCTGAGCCAGCACTGCCACCTCTGCGCGGGCACGCATGACTTCAGCCGCTGGGACATGCCGCTCGTCACCGCCCCTATTGTCATTGGCCGCAATGCCTGGCTCGGGGCCGACGTTTTTGTCGGCCCGGGCGTGACGATCGGCGAACTCTGCGTCGTCGGCGCCCGCTCCGTCGTGGTCAAGGATCTGCCGGCGCGCAAAATCTGTGTCGGGTCGCCCTGCCGTGCGATCAAGGACCGGCCCGAACCCCGCTGATCCACCCGGACTGATGCGCGTCTGCCATATCGTGCCGAGCCTGGAAGACCGCCACGGCGGTCCCTCGAAATCGGTGCGGGCCCTCGCCAACGCCCAGGCCGGCCTCGGGGCTCCCGTCGAGCTGCTCGCCACCGCTGAGTCCGGCCAGCCGGTCACGCTCGATGGCCTCGACCGGGTCGCCATCCGCCTCTTTCCACGGCTGGCGCCCCGCTGGCTCTCCCGCTCACCGGCGCTCCGCCGGCATCTTCTGGCCGGAGACGCCGAATGCGTGCACCACCATTCCCTCTGGCTCCTGCCGCTGCACTACGCCCACGAGACCGCGCATCGCCACGACCTGCCCCTGGTCATCTCCCCCCGCGGGATGATGAGCGGCTGGGCCCATCGGCACCGCCGCTGGCGCAAGAGCCTCGCGGAACTCTTCGTGCATCCCGGCGCGTTCACCGCCGCAGCCGGCTGGCACGCCACGAGTCCGGAGGAGGCGAAGGATATCCGGGCCCTCGGCTTCACCCAGCCCATCTGCGTGTCGCCTAATGGCGTGGTGCTGCCCGACGCCCCTGCCCTCGCCGCCGCCCGCGCGGTCTGGCACGAACTCTGCCCCGCGACCGCGCGGCGACCGGTCGCCCTTTTCTACTCGCGCTTTCACCGCAAGAAACGGCTGCGCGAGCTGATCGATCTCTGGCTCGCCCGGCCCCGCGGCGACTGGCTGCTGCTCCTCGCCGGCATGGGCGAGGATTATACAGCCGCCGAACTCGGCGCCGTGGTCGCCGCCGCGGGGGCGGCCGATGGCATCGCGGTGTTCGACGGCGCGGGCCGGCCGCCACCCTATGCCGTGGCCTCGCTCTTCGTGCTGCCGTCCCATTCGGAGAACTTCGGTCTGGTCATCGCCGAGGCGCTCGCCGCGGGCGTGCCGGCGCTCGTGACGGACACGACCCCGTGGTCGGGCCTCGCCACCACCGCGGCCGGCTGGTGCGTGCCGTGGGAAGGATTCGGCGCCGCGCTGGCTTCCGCCCTGGCGACCCCACCGGATGAGCTGCAGGCCATGGGCCGGCGCGGCCGGGCGTGGGCCGGGCGGGATTTTTCCTGGGAGCGGGCGGCCCGCCTGCTGCTGGATTTCTACCCTCATCTGCAAGATGCCCGTCACTGACCGCGATCCTGTGGCCGTCGCCCCCGGCCGCCGCCGCCGGGGCACCAGCACGCTCGAAAAACTGGTGATCCTCCATTTCAGCACGCTCCTCGTCTTCACCACCTGGGCTTTCGGCGGCCAGGCGCCTTGGGCCCGGCAGGTCATTGCCACCTTGGGCGGGGTCGGGATTCTGCTCTTCGTCATCAGCTGCGCCCCGCAGAACCGGTCGGCGGGGGGCTTGATCGTTCACGCCTGGCGCTTCCTCTGGCCGCTCTGGCTCTTCGACCTCATGGTCGTCGTCAGCTGCTTCAATCCCGGCTTTCGGGAGGTCGTGATCGGCGGTGAACCCTCTCTCGTGATGGGCAATCCCGCCGCCTGGCT
Organism: Verrucomicrobiota bacterium; assembly: GCA_043783345.1. GTDB lineage: Bacteria > Verrucomicrobiota > Verrucomicrobiia > Opitutales > Opitutaceae > Lacunisphaera. Next base: position 7,139 of record JAYVZM010000308.1, on the reverse strand, counting down.
GCCCACCGCCGCCCGCCCCGGGCTGGCCGCCCGGGAGCTGTGGCAGTTCAACGCCCTCGTGCTCACGTCCTTCAACCTCTACCTCGTGCTGCACAACCGCCGGCTCGTTCGCGTGGTCCTGTTTGTCGTGGGCCTCAATGCCGCGGTGCTCGCGATTTTCGGCACGTTCCAAAAACTGGTCCATGCCAAGGGCCTGTGGTTCGGTTTGGTGGTTTCGCCCAATCCGAAATTCTTCGCCACCTTCGTCTATCACAACCATTGGGGCGCGTTCACCCTGCTGAACACCGCCGTCTGCCTCGGATTGCTTTTCCACTTCATGCGCCGCGGCGGCCAGCGCGACATCTGGCACTCGCCCGTCCTGCTGGGCGCGCTGGTCACGCTGTTGCTGGCCGCCACGGTGCCGCTCAGCGCCTCGCGCTCATCCACCGCGCTCATCTGCGTGCTGCTCGGGGGCGCGTTTGTGCATCTGGTCACGCGCCTGATCCGCCGCCGGCATGAGCTCCATGAATCGGCCCTCGTGCCCGTGGCCAGCATCCTCCTCGCGGCTCTCCTCGCCGTCGGCGCCATCGCGTATCTCAGCCGCGATGTCATCGCCCAGCGCGCCCTGCTCACCTCCTCGCAACTGGCGTCCATCGCCAAGGAAGACACCCTCAACTCCCGGCTCGCCCTCTACCGCGACACCTGGCGCATGGCCGCGGAGAAGCCCTGGTTCGGCTGGGGACTGGAAAGCTATGCCACCGTCTTCCGGGTGTTCAACACCCAGCGGGCCGTCGAGCTGTGGATCTGGATCACCTACTACTCCGAGGCGCACAACGACTGGCTCCAGTCCCTGGCCGAGGTCGGCTTTGTCGGCACCAGCCTGCTCGGCCTGCTGCTCCTGCTGCCCTTGCGCAGCGTGTCGTGGCGCAGCGTCGACTCGGTGCTCCCGCGCTACCTGCTGGCCGGAGGTGCGCTCGTGCTGCTCTATGCCTGGGTCGAATTCCCCTTTGCCAACCCCGCCGTGATGCTCACATTCTGCGCGACCTTCTACTGCGCCATCCGCTACGCCGCCCTCGACCTGCGCGCCCAGCAGGAGGAGAACATCCGCTGACATGCCGGACCTCGCCCCCATCTCCGTCCTCATCCCCGTGAAAAACGAGGCGGCCAACCTGGCGGCCTGCCTCGCCTCCGTCGCGTGGTGCGACGACCTCGTCGTCGTCGATTCGGGCAGCACGGACGGCACCCGCGAGCTCGCCCTCGCTGCCGGCGCCCGGCTGGTGGATTTCAAATGGGACGGCGGCTTCCCCAAGAAGAAAAACTGGGCGCTCGCCCGCGTGCCGTGGAAAAACGACTGGGTGTTCATCATCGACGCCGACGAGCGTTCGACCCCCGGGCTGGCCGCCGCGATGCGCGCCGCCCTCGGTCAGACGCAGCACCAGGGGTTTTATGTCAACCGCCGCTTCTGGTTTCTTGACGGCTGGCTCAATCACTGCGGCTACTATCCGAGCTGGAATCTCCGCTTCTTCCGCCACCGCCTCGGCCGTTATGAGCAGCTGGCCCACTCCGCCGGCACCGGTTCCGGCGACAACGAGGTGCATGAGCACGTGGAGCTCGACGGTTCCGCCGGCTATCTGGCCGGCGAGATGGAGCATTACGCTTTTCCGGACATCGCCACCTGGGTCGAGAAGCACAACCGCTACAGCAACTGGGAGGCGCGCCTCCAGGTCGAGGCGCAGGCCGGCGGCCCCGCCGGCGACGCCGGGCTCGACGCCGGGCTCGCCCGCAAGCGCCGCCTGCGCCGCCTCGCGTGGTCGCTCCCGTTCCGCCCCCTCCTCCGCTTCTGTTATCACTATGTCTGGCGCGCGGGTTTCCTCGACGGCTACCGCGGCTATGTCTTCTGCCGGCTGATGGCGTGGTATGAATTCCTGTGCGCGGCCAAGGCCCGTGAACTGCGGCGCGCCGGCCCAGCCAAATCGTGAGCGACACGCCACCGCGGGTCATTTTTGTCAACCGGGTCTACTGGCCTGCCGCGGCGGCCACCGCGCAATTGCTCACCGATCTCGCCGAGGGTTTGGCGGCGCGGGGCTGGCCGGTGCACGTCATCGCCGCCGGGAGCGGACCCGGACCCCGCCACGGCGTGGTGATCCACCGCACCGGCGCCGGCGAACAGCACGGCGGCCTGCTCTCCCGCACGCTCAACTACCGCCGTTTCATCCGGCGCGCCCGGGAAAAACTCGCCACCCTGGCGCGGCCCGGCGACGTGGTGGTGGCGATGACCGATCCGCCGCTGCTCGGCACCGCGGTGGCCCGCGTCGCGGCGGAACGCGGGGCGCAGGTCATTCATTGGATTCAGGACATCTATCCCGAGATTGTCACCGCGCATGTCGGCGCGCTGGCGGCCCTGCCGCTCTGGCTGCTGCGGAAGAAGCGCGATGCCGCCTGGCGCGCTGCTCGCGGCTGCGTGGCCCTCGGCGAGGACATGGCGGGCACCCTCGCGGAGCACCAGGTGCCGGCCCGCAACATCGCGATCATCCCGAACTGGGCGCCGCACGAGTTGGAGACGGAACCTGCGGCCTCCGCCGTCGCCGAGCAGCGTGCCGCCTGGGGCTTGGGCGGCAGGTTCGTCGTGGCCTACTCCGGGAACCTGGGCCGGGTCCACGAATTTGCTGCGGTCATCGACGCCGCCGACCGCCTGCGGAGCCGGAACGAGATTGTCTTCCTGTTTGTCGGCACCGGGGCGCGCTTCGACGAGGTCCGGTCCGCCGCTCGGACCCGGGGCTTGGACAACATCCGTTTCCTGCCACCCGCGCCGCGCGGGCAACTGGCTGCGGCGCTGGCGGCGGCGGACGTCCATCTGGTCACCCTGAAGCCGGACTTCGCCCGGCTGGTTTTTCCGAGCAAGCTGGCGGGGGTGCTCGCCGCCGGCCGGCCGGTGCTCTTCGTGGGACCGCCCGACGGCGAGATCGCGCGACTGCTGGCCCGCGAGGAGTGCGGTCTCACGGTGGCCCCGGCGGAGGGAGCCCGGCTCGCCGGGCTCGTGGCGGAATGGCAGTCCGATCCGGCACGATGCCAGCGGCTCGGCCGGCAGGCCCGGGCCGCCGGCGAAAAGCATTTCATGTTCGCGGCGGCGCTGGGACGCTGGGAAGGCCTCCTGCGCCAGGCGGTCCCGGGACCATAAGATCAGTTTGCCTTGGGGCGCCACCACCCTGTTAATGATTTTGCCATGTCCAAAGGTAGATTCATCACCCTAGCACTCGTGCTGCTCGACGCAGCCGCCGTGTTCCTGGTGTTCAATTTCGTCGCCTGGGCCTGGGGGGTGTTGCAGTGGGAAGGCGTCATCCTGGCGCCGCTGACCCTGCCGGTGGTGATGCATTTTTTCGCGGTCTACCTGATCGACGGCTACAACCGGCGCACGGACATGATGTCGGTCACCTACACCAGCCTGCACTCCATCGCGCTGGTGTTCGTGCTGCTCTTCACCCTGCTGCTCACCTATGCGTTCATCCCGGCCGGCTTCCCGTTGCAGGTCAGCCGCCTGGTCATCACCGGCTCCTGCCTGCTCCTGATCCCGATCACCCTCAGCTACCGGCGCATCTTCTACCAGCGGCAACAGGCGCACAAGCAGCAGCGTTATTTCCTTTTCCTCGGCAGCCCGTTGAGTTGCGTCGCCTTCAAGGAGGAATGCCGCAAGTCGGGCATGACGCAGTCCGTGCTCTACGCCACGAACGACGCCTTTGCCCACGGCAGCACTTCGGCTGACACGGCCTCGGCTCCGCCCTACGGCGATGTGGCTCATTACCTCACCGAATACGAGGGCAGTCTGGACGCCATCATCCTGCGCGAATCCAGCCAGGAACTGCCCCCGGCCGTCGCCCAGAAGCTGATCGAGCTGCACTTTTCCGGTGTGCCCACCTACACGCTGGAGCTGTTCCACGAGGTCTACTGGCGCAAAATCCCGCTCTACCGCCTGAACCAGTCCTGGCTTTTCCAGCAGGGGTTCCAGATCGCCCGCGAGCCGGTCTTCGAGCGCCTCAAGCGCGTGAGCGACCTCGTGCTCGCCACGCTCGGCCTGGCGCTGGCCCTGCTGCTGCTGCCGCTGGTGGCTCTGCTCATCTGGCTCGAGGACCGCGGCCCGGTTTTTTTCCGGCAGCCGCGCGTGGGACGGAACCGCGTGCTCTTCGACGTCGTCAAGCTTCGCACCATGCGCCCGGACAATGGCAGCAACGACGCCTACACCCGCGCCGGTGACAAGCGCATCACCCGCATCGGCCGGTTTCTCCGCGCCACCCGCCTCGACGAGGTGCCCCAGCTCTGGAACGTCCTGATCGGCGAGATGAGTCTCATCGGCCCGCGGGCCGAATGGGTGCGGCTGGTCGAGGACTATGAGAAAAAGATTCCCTGCTACCACTTCCGGCATCTGGTCAAACCCGGCATCACCGGCTGGGCGCAGGTCAACTATCCCTACGGCGCCAACCTCGAGGACACGCTGCGCAAGCTGGAATACGATCTCTACTACATCCGCTACTTCTCCTTCGTGCTCGATGCCTCGATCGTGTTGAAGACGATTCACCTCATGCTTTTCGGCAAGGGCCGCTAGGCCCGTTCCACCTTTGATGCATCCAACCCCTGCGGCGGCGAATCCCACCTGGCTGCGTTTGGCGAACTGGGCGATGGCAGCCAGCATCCTTTTGTCGCTGGTTGTTTTCATGACGCGGGGAGTCAACGCTTGGAAGGCTGCCGCCGTCGCTCCCGGTCTGGCAATCACGTCGGGCTACGAGGAGGAGAGCATCTTTGCCGTCTGGCGCGCCGCGCATGGCCAAGCGGTGTATGCCGACCCCACCCGCCTGCCCTTTGCCTCCTCCTATTTCAACTGGCTGTTTTACGCCAGCTATGCCGTGCCCGTGAAGGACGCGGCGAATGGAACGGATGATGCCGCTTTTCTCCGGACCTCCCGGTTGCTCACAGCCCTCGGGGCGCTGCTCGGCACCGGCTGCCTGTTCTGGCTCCTGCGCCAGGCCCTCCCGCACTGGCCACTGGCGGCGGGCGGCATGGCCACCTATGTCTTCTTCGGACCTTTGATCGGCTGGTGGGCGCACACCGTCCGGCCCGACGTCTGGGCGCTTGCCCTGGAAACAACCGCCCTCGTCGTCCTGCTGCTGACCTACCGCCGGCGCCCCTTCGCGGCCGTCCTGGCGAGTTGCCTCCTGTTCTACGGCGCCTGGTCTTTCAAACAGACTTATTTCATGGGACTGGGCACTGCCATCCTGTTCCTCGCCGTGCGCCGGCAATGGCGGCTCGCCGTCCTGCTTGGTGTGGGGAGCGTGGCCTTGTGGACGACGACATTTCTCGCCCTGGGCCCCGCCTATCGGGAATCTTTTTACGCGACCGGCACCACCAATATCTTTTATCTGTCCCGCGGTTTCCGCAACCTGCGCGATCTGCTGCCGAAAACCGTTCCCCTCTGGCTGCTGGTCACGGCCTTCCTGATCAAACGGAACCCGGCGACCGACCCGGCCGGCCCACCCGTTGCCGCGGACGTCCGCCTGCTCGGTCTGCTCGGACTGTCGCTCTCCCTGCCACTGGCTTTTGCCGCGAGCTGCAAGGTCGGTGCCCTTTCCAACTACTATTTCACCTCCATCACCATGCTGGCCCTTTTTTCCACCGGGCTGATCGCCACCCGCGAAATGCCGAAACTGGTCCTGCTCGGATTTGTCACCGCCGCCGGTTTGCAGCTGCTGGTGCTGGCGGGTCGCGCCGGCAAGATCAGCCTGACTCCGCAGGCCAGCGCACTCGCCGCCACCTGGAATGTCTGGCGCCCGGAACCCGAACCGCGCTTTTCCGCGGCGACTATCCTGAATCAACCCTGGCTCAACCCGGGCTCCCCGCCGCTCGTGCTCGCCTTCAACTATCCGCTGGATCGCCGGGCGGGACGGTCTTTTGAAGGCGGCGGAGTTGGCGGCCTGATCACCGCCGGCTATTTCCGGGCCTTGTTGCTTCCGGCCGCCGTCAAGGATGATTACGACGGCGGCAGTCTTCGGCAATATGTCCGCGGTGCCACCATCAACGGCCTGACCCTGTTCCGACGCCAGGCACTTCCGGCAAAATGAAAACCTATGACTTGATCTGCATCGGCGGCGGCAGCGCCGGCTTCAACGCCGCACGCGTCGCCGCGGACCTCGGCCGGAAAGTCGCGGTCGTCGACGGCGCCCGGCGGCTCGGCGGCCTCTGCATCCTGCGCGGCTGCATGCCGTCGAAGACCCTCCTCTACGCCGCCGAGATCCTCCACCACGCGCAGCAGGGTGCCCGCTTCGGCCTGCGCGTGACCGGCGCCCGCGCTGACATGCGGGCGGTGCAGGCCCGGAAGCAACGGATCATCGCCGATTTTGCGGACCACCGGGTCAAGGCGCTCACCGGCGGCAAATTCGACCTCTACCGCGCCTACGCCCGGTTTCTTGATCCGCACACGCTGCAACTTTCCGATGGACGCAAATTGCGCGGCAAGCATTTCCTCCTCGGCACCGGCTCGAAAGTGAGCGTGCCGCCCGTCCCCGGCCTCACGGACCTCAAGTGCTGGACGAGCGACGAGGTGCTCGACCTCGACTTCGTGCCGAAAAGCGTCCTCGTGCTCGGCGGGGGCATCGTCGCCTGCGAGCTGGCGCAATTCCTGAACCGCATCGGAACCCGGGTCACCCTCATCCAGCGCAGTGCGCATGTCCTGCGCGACCATTCCGCGGCCGCCTCGGACGTCGTGCAGCAGGCCTTCGTGGACGAGGGTATCGAGCTCTTCGCCGGCACCCAGATCCTGCAACTCGCCCAGGACAAAAGGGGCGTGGCCGCCACCTTTCTCCACGACGGCCGGAAAATCACCCGCCGCGCCGCGCATTGTTTCAATGCGCTCGGTCGCGAACCCAATACCGCCGGCCTGGGCCTGGCCGCCGCCGGCGTCAAGGCGCGTCCCGACGGCCGGATTGTCATCAACCGCTGGCAGCAGACCAGCATGCCGCACATCTACGCCGCGGGCGACTGCTCCGGCCCGGCGGACATAGTCCACATCGCCGTCGCGCAGGGCGAACTGGCCGCGCGCCACGCCTTCAAGGTGAAGGGTGCGAAGCCCGTGGACTACTCGCTCCTGCTCAATGTCGTGTTCACCGACCCGCAAC
>JAYVZM010000307.1:0-10072 GCA_043783345.1 Verrucomicrobiota bacterium | reverse complement strand
GCCGGGCATGCTGTATGCCAGCGTGCTCCGGCCCCCGGCGCACGGGGCGAAGCTCCTGCAGGTCGACGCCTCGGCGGCGAAGGCAATCGAGGGTATCGTCGTCGTGGAAGCACCCGGGCTCGTGGCGGTGCTGCATGAGTTGCCCGACGTGGCGGAGGACGGCCTCGGGAAACTTCGCGCGAAGTTCGAGCCTTCCCCCTCCCAGCTTGATGACCGGAACATCTACGACCACCTGGCGCACGCCGACTTGAAGGCGCGGGTGGTGAAACAAAACGGCAGCCTCGAGCAAGGCCGGGCGCGCGCGGTCCGCCTGCTGGAGGCGACTTACCTGAACCCCTATGTCGCCCACGCGGCCATGGAGACGCACACCGCGCTGGCCCGCGTGGAGGGCGACCAGGTCACGGTCTGGGCCTCGACGCAGAATCCCTTCGGGGCGCGCGCGGAGATCGCCAAGGCCCTCGGGGTGCCCGAGCCCCAGGTCCGGGTGATCACGCCGTTCGTGGGCGGAGGCTTCGGCGGCAAGTCGTTCAACCTCCAGGCCGTGGAGGCCGCGCGCCTGGCCAGGGCGACCGGGCGTCCTGTGCAGGTCAGGTGGACGCGCGAGGAGGAATTTTTCAACGACACCTTCCGGCCGGCCGCGGTGGTGAAGGTGCAAGCGGGCATCGACGACGCGGGCCGGATCGCGTTCTGGGACTACGACGTCAGGTTTGCGGGCGACCGGGGCTCGGATCTGCTCTACGACGTGGCTGATCACCGGATCTCAGCGGCGGGCAACTTCAACGGGCCGCCGGGATTTCATCCGTTTTCCGTCGGGGCGTGGCGGGCCCCCGGCTGCAGCACCAACGCGTTTGCGCGCGAATCGCACATCGACGACCTGGCCGGGCTGGCAGGGGTCGATCCGATCGAGTTTCGCCTGCGTCATCTCACCAATCCCCGCGCGATCCGCGTGCTCAAGGCCGTCGCCGAAAAATGGGGCTGGCAGCCAGCGAAAGGCGTGAGCGGCCGCGGCCTCGGTGTGGCCATCGGTTTGGACTCCGGCACCTATGTGGCCACGATTGCCGAGGTGGCGGTCGATCGTCAGAGCGGCAAGGTCACGGTCAAACGCGTTCTCTGTGTCCAGGAGATGGGCCTCGTCATCAATCCCGCCGGAGCGAAGATCCAGATGGAAGGCTGCATCACGATGGGCCTGGGCTACGCGCTGGCGGAGGAGATCCACTTCAAGGCGGGCGCGATTCTCGAAACGAATTTCGACACCTACAGCATCCCGCGTTTCTCGTGGCTGCCGAAGATCGAGACCATGATCCTGAACGCGGACGATACCCCGCCGCAGGGCGGCGGCGAACCCGCGATCATCGTGATGGGCGCCGTCCTGGCCAACGCCGTCCACGACGCCACGGGCGCGCGGCTGCTCGAGTTGCCCATGACGCCGGACCGGATCAAGGCGGCGGTGGCGGGTCGAAAGTTGAAGGTTGAAAGTTGAAAGGCGGAGGACGAAGGCCGGAGTGCTGGAGCGCGGGCGACCCCGCCCGCGATGAGAGGAGGTCCCACGGCGGGGTCGCCGTGGCTCCAGAGGACGATTCTTCCGTGCTTCAGTGCCTGCCAGCCATAGCGCTCGGGCGACGGCTGGTTTTTCGTGGGCAACCCCTGTTGTTTACTCCTCGTCCTTCCGGCGGCGATCGACTTTCTCGACCTTGAATTCATCCTTGGGGAGGACGTTGTCGGTGACGACGACGGCGACGGGCAGCTTGGTCTTCACCCAGAGTTCGGACTCGCGGAAATATTTGGCGCCGCCGCTCTCGAGGGCCTCGCCGACGGATTTCACGGGCAGCAGGCGGCCGCGCTTGGAGGCGTTGAAATCGTAGGCGCCCTTGAAGACGCGATCGGTGGTCGAATAGGGGCTGGCATCCTCGGGGATCTGCACCACCCAGCCGGTGAGATCCTTCTTCGGCAGCTTGCCCGCGGGGTCGGAGAGCAGGATGACGAACTGCTTCTTCGGCGCGGGCGGCTTGAGGTCGTCGTCGGCATTGGGTTGCGTGACGAAATTGAGCTCCTCGACGATCTCGCGGAGGAGCGAGGGGTCGATCTTGTGTTTTTTGAGGATCTCGGCGACCTGACTGACTTCGATTTTGGCCATGGGAAAAGGCAGGATGAACCACGAATCCGGCGAAAGGACACGAAAAAAGAAGGGAAACCGCAGCGGGGTCGCTGCGGCTCCAGAAAAAGAAGGGCGCCATCGCTGGCCTACGGTCGGAAACAACCGGAAGTTCTCGGCGGGATGTCGGGGAGCATATGACCGGTAACGGCAATTTCGGAGTTTGGATTTCCCGCCGTATCTGCCATGCATGGCGTCGAAATCTGGCTTGCAACCGGTGCGGCCGGGCTTCCCCGTCTTTAACCCCTTACCCCTATGAAATCCCCTGTCACCCGTCGCGCTTTCATTCGTTCCGCCTCCCTGGCTTCGGCGGCGGCCGTCGCTTTCCCCCATGTGCTCAAGGCGCAGGCGCCCGGCACGCCCACGCCCAACAACCGCCTCAATGTCGCCTGCATCGGCGTCGGTGGCCGCGGCGAGGCGGCGGTCGACGGGCTCAAGGCGGAAAACTTCGTCGCCTTCTGCGACGTGGATGACGAGCGCGCCACCAAGACCTTCACCACTTATCCCGACGTGCCGCGTTTCAAGGATTTCCGGCAGCTGCTCGACAAGATGGGCAACCAGATCGACGCCGTCACGGTGTCCACGCCGGATCACATGCACTTTCCGATCGCCATGGCGGCCTTGTCGCTGGGCAAGCACGTCATGGTCGAGAAGCCGCTGACGCACACCATCTGGGAGGCCCGCCAGCTCGCCAAGTTGGCCGGCGAGAAAAGGGTCGCGACGATCATGGGCAACCAGGGCCACGCCCTTGAGGGAGCGCGGTTGCTCAAGGAATGGTATGAAGCCGGCGTGCTCGGCGAGGTGGCCGAGCTGCACAGCTGGACGGACCGTCCGATCTGGCCGCAGGGCGTGAAGCCGCCGGACCACAAGAAGTTCCTCCCGGTCGTGCCGGACACGCTCGATTGGAACCTCTGGCTCGGCGTCGCCGCCGACCGGCCCTACGATCCGGCGTATGCGCCATTCACTTGGCGCGGATATTGGGATTTCGGCACGGGCGCCTTGGGCGACATGGGCTGCCACATCATGGACGGCGCCTTCTACGCGCTGGGGCTGGATTCGCCGGTGCGGATCGAGGCGATCAGCGGGCGCGCCAATTCGATCAGCGCCCCGACCTCGGCGATGATCGTCTATCATTTCGCGGCCAAGGCGAACCGCCCGGCGGTCAAGTGGACGTGGTATGACGGCGGCCTGCAGCCGAGCCTGCCCGGTTTCTGGGAGGACGAGAAACCGTTTCCGGAGAACGGCACGCTGATCGTCGGCAGCAAGGCCACGGTGTTGGCGCCCACTTATTACGAGAGCATCCGGATCGTCCCGGAGACGCGGATGCGGGAGCTGATCCCGACGCTGCCGGCCAAGACGATTCCGCGCATCGAGGGTGGCCATTTCGCCGAGTGGATCCGCGCCTGCAAGGGCGGGCCCGCGGCCGGTTCGAACTTCGCCTATGCCTCCCGGCTCACCGAGCTCTGCCTGCTGAGCAACGTCGCCGTGCGGGCGCGCCGGCCCATCGAGTGGGACGCCGCCGCCATGAAGGTCACCAACCTGCCTTCCGCCAACCGGTATATCACCAAGGAATATCGCCCCGGGTTCGGCGTTTGAGCCGCGCGAAACACACCGCACCATGACTCAACCGACTCCTCTTCCCGCGCCCGGTCGTTGTGAACTGACCGCGGCCTTTTTGCTCCTGCGGCTGTTCCTGGCCCTGCGGGCGCTGATGTCCTGCCTCGAGAAATTCGAGTCCGGCGGCACCTATTCCTTCGCGAACTATTCCACCAACATGACGCGCCTGGCTACGGGCATCACGGGCGCCTCGTTCCTCCCGCTGTGGGCGACGAAGGCCTTTGCGCTCCCGCTCGGCTACATCCTGCTGGTGCTCGGGGTGGCGTTGCTGCTCGGCGTGAAGTCCCGCCTGATGTTGGAGCTGATGGGCCTGCTCTACGTGGCCCTGGCTTTCGGCCTGATGGCCGTGCAGCAGGGCGACGGCGTCGCCTGGCTCGGGGTTTACCTCGGCCTGATCGTCGCCGCGCTGGTGCTCGCGCGCTACAATCGCTTCACCCTCTGGGCCGACAAAAATGAGTAACGCGCCCGCCTCCGCGGAGCTGACCCGCCGTGATTTCCTGTCGACCGGCCTGAAGCTCGGCGCCGCCGTGCTGGTGGCGCCCTATGTCGCCCGGGCCCAGGGCACCGCCGGCCAGGCCGCGCTCAACGTGGCGCTGATCGGCTGCGGCGAGCAGGGCCGCGTGCTGCTGAACGCCGCGCTCAAGATCCCTGACATCCGCTTCCAGGCCGTCTGCGACATCTGGCCCTACAACCGCACCTACGGCGAGCGCCTGCTGAAGAAATTCGGCCACGAGGCGCGGCCGTTCGAGGACTACCGCGAGCTGCTCGCGGCCGTGCCGAACCTCGACGCGGTGATCGTGGCGACGCCGGACTTCATGCACGCGGAGCACACCAACGCCTGCCTCCGCGCCGGCAAGCACGTGTATTGCGAGAAGCTGATGGCCAACACCGTCGCCAACGCCCGCTCCATGGTGCACACCGCGCGCGAGACCGGGAAGCTCCTGCAGATCGGCCACCAGCGCCGGAGCAATCCCCGCTACCAGCACGCGCGCGATAAGGTCATCAACGAGGCGCATCTGCTCGGCCGCATCACCAACGTCAACAGCCAGTGGAACCGCAGCGTGAGCGAGGACCTCGGCTGGCCGGAGAAGTATGCGCTGCCGGCGGCGACGCTCGCCCAATACGGCTTCGCCAACATGCACGAGTTCCGGAACTGGCGCTGGTTCAAAAAATACGCCGGCGGCCCGATCTCCGACCTCGGTGCGCACCAGATCGACATCTTCAACTGGTTCCTCGGGACCAACCCCGGCTCGGTCATCGCGGGCGGCGGCGCCGACTATTACACGACGCACGAGTGGTATGACAACGTGATGACGATCTACGAATTCCCGACCGCGCAGGGCATGGTGCGCGCGTTCTACCAGGTGCTCACCACCACGAGCGCCGGCGGCGGCTACATGGAGTATTTCATGGGCACCGAGGGCTCGCTCAAGATGTCGGAGAACCCGGCCTACACGAAACTCTTTCGCGAGGCCCGCGCGCCCGAGTGGGACCAGTGGGTGCAGCGCGGCTTCATCCGCAAGCCCGGCACGCCCGAGGAGGGGGCCGAGAAGCTGCTCCCCTGGGAAAAACCGCGCCCGAAGTTCGGCGCGCCCGCCCGCACCAGCGTGGTCGACGTGCGCGAGACGGCGGCGCTGTCCTCGTGGGACATGCCCGTCACCCTCGACAAGGCGATCCACCAGCCTCACCTGGAGAATTTCTTCGACACCATCCGCGGCAAGGCGACGCTGAACTGCCCCGGCGAGAGCGCGTTCGCCTCCGCGGTCACCGTGCTCCGGGTCAACGAGGCCGTCGCCGCCGGCGCGAAGCTGAAGTTCGCCCCGGAGGACTTTATCGCCTGAAAACCAACCATCAACCTGATCGCATGATCGTCATTGAGAGCGCATCGGCCGTAGGGGCGCAGCAAGACTGCGCCCCTACACGACGACTGCTTCAACTCATTTCACCCATGATCCGCCGCATCCTTCCTCTCGCCCTCGTATTTGCCGCCGCGTCCGGCCTCGCCGCCCAGGACAAGGTGCCGATCCCCCTCGAGCTGCCGAAGCCGCTCTTCGTCGGCACGCCGGTGCCGTTCAAGGTGCCGAACTTGGAAAAGCCCAGCACGGCCAAGCGTCCGCCCTTCCTCGCGCCCGCGGGCACGGTGAACTTGGCGCGCGGCAAACCGGTCACGGCCAGCGACACCTATCCGGTCATCGGCGAGATCCCGTTCGTGACCGACGGCGACAAGGAAGGCTCCGAGGGGACCTACGTCGAATTCGGCCCCGGGGTGCAATGGGTGCAGATCGATCTCGGCGCGCCCGCAACGCTCCACGCCATCGTCTGCTGGCACTTTCACGCCCAGGCCCGGGTGTATCACGACGTCATCGTGCAGGTTTCGGACGATGCGGAGTTCAAGACCGGGGTGACGACACTTTACAACAACGATATCGACAACACCGCGAAGCTCGGCGTGGGCAAGGATCCCGCCTACGTGGAGACGGCCGAGGGCCGGCTGATCGACGCCAAGGGTGTGCGCGCCCGCCATGTCCGGCTTTACAGCAACGGCAACACCACGAGTGAGCTGAACCACTACGTGGAAGTGGAAGTCTTCGGCCAGAAGTAGCCCCTGCGGCCGTGAACCCCACCGGGCGCAACGGGGAAAATCACGAAACGCGGTGGCGTGGGCTCGATGGCATTTTGCTCCTGCTCGTGCTCTTGCTGGCGCTGGGGCTGCGCACCCATGATCTCGCGGCGCGGCCGATGCATGCCGACGAGGCCAACCAGGCGGTGAAGTTCGGCCAGATGCTCGAGGGCGGCGCCTACCGCTTTGACCCCCGCGATCACCATGGGCCGACGCTCTACTATTTCGCGCTGCTGCCGGCCTGGGTGCGCGGCGAGACCACGCTCAAGGCGCTGAACGAAACGACAGTGCGGCTCACGCCCGCGCTGGCCGGGGTCGTGGCGGTGGGCTTGCTCTGGCTGCTGGTGCGGCCGTGGGGTCGGTGGCCGGCGTTCACCGCCGCGCTGTTGCTGGCGGTGTCGCCGGCCGCGGTGTATTACAGCCGCTATTTCATCCAGGAAACCCTGCTCGCGACGTTCACTCTCGGCGCGCTGGTGAGCGGTCGCGTCTGGTGGTGGGGCGGTGGCGGGCAGCGGGCGGCGGTGACGGGCATCTGGCTCGGGCTGATGCTGGCGACCAAATCCAGCGCATTGCCCCTTGCCGCGGCGGCCGTCTTGGCGCTGGTGGCCAGCGGCCGGTCGTGGCGAGAGGGGCAACGCCCCGGGCGCGATGCCGCGGTCGCCGTCGGGGTCGCGCTGCTTGTGGCCGCATGGTTCTACTCGTCATTCGGAGTCAACCCCGCCGGCCTGCGCGATGCGGTTGTCTCGCTGGGCGCCATGTTCACCAAGGTGACCGGCGGCGCCTCAGGACACGAGAAGCCGTGGTGGTATTACGCGCGCCTGTTTGTTTTTCAGCGCAACGGCGGCTACCTCTGGGATCAGACCGTCTTTGTGCTGCCGGCCTTGGCGGGCGGCGTCATCGCTTTGCGGCGGAGCGGGCTGCCGCGGTTCGTGGCGGTCTACACGGTGACCTTCACGGTCATCCTGTCCGTCACGCCTTACAAGACGCCGTGGCTGGTGGTGAGTGTCATTCCCGGCTTGTGTGCGCTGGCGGCCCTGGCCTTGGCGCAGCTGCGGGGGTTGCTGGCGGCAGCGCTTGCGCTGATCGTCGTGCTCGGCCTCGGCTGGCAGACACGGCAAGCCGTCTTTCTGCGGCCGGCGGACGAGCGCAATCCGTTCGCGTATGTCCACACGGTGCCGGACATGCTGAAGGTGCCGGGCCTCGCCGCCGCCGCCCCGGCGGGTCCGGTGAAAATCATCAGCCGGGAATACTGGCCGCTGCCCTGGTATCTCCGCGGGCGGCCGGAGACGGGGTATTGGGCCGAGCCGCCGGCGAATTGCGACGGGGCGCTGGTATTCGCCGAGGCGGCGCAGGCCGACGCCGTGCGCTCGCGGCTGCGCGGAAGATATCGGGAAAGTATCCTCGGCCTGAGGCCGGGTTTCATGCTGGTCGTGTTCGCGCGGGTGGAGGAGTAGAGTGGGCGCATGCCAGATCGTTTTCCGAGGAGCTAGCGAACATTGGGAGGTGGGCGCGGGGAAGAAGGGATGTTCGTGATACGAACATTCTGGTGCTTCTTGCGCGGGGTCAGCGCCCGCCATTTGGCTGATTCGGGGGGATCGGCCGAGCCGCTCTACGACTTCGTTCCGACTCCGCCCGCGTTCTGCAGCGTGCCGTCGGGGCGGATGAATACGGACCCGAATTCCGGATGTTCGCGGCAGAATTCGACGACGGCGTCATCGGTCATCACAAAGAAAGCCGTGGACAGGGCGTCGGCCTCGGCGGCGTTGTCGGCGAAGGACCAGATGCGCCGCTTGCGTCGGGCCGGGGCGCCGGTGCGTGGATCGATGAGATGCTCGCCCTGCACGGCGATGCCCGAGCCACTCACGGCGCGATGGGTGAAGAGGCGCACCTCGTTCGCGACACCGATGGGCCAGCCGGCGGCGTCGGGCGGGGCCGCCAGCGCGAGGGCGGTGCTGCCGCCGCTTTGCAGGCAGGCGGAGGCGAGATCCCACTCGGTCAGGATTTCCGCCATGCGGTCGAGGGCATAGCCCTTGCCGACGGCGCCGAGGTCGAGCTGCAGGCGTTCGGTGAGCGAGGTCAGGGTGTGCGCCGACGGATCGAGAGCGAACAGAGGCTCGTCCGAACCCGCGGGGCGCGGCGAGGGATAGGCGGGATCGAAGGCCCGGTTGGTGAGCGCGGAGATCTGCGCGGCGCCGAGCAGACACTGGAGGGTGTCTTCACCCAGCACGAGGCTTTCCCCCTGCCTCAACTGGTTGGCGCGAGCGATGTCGCTGGTCTCGATGAAGCGGCTGAGTTCGTTTTCCAGCCGGTCGAGTTCGCGGAATGCGGCGGCGGTGGCCTGCCGGGCGTAGTCCGGCGGCCGGCCGGCCGCGAAAACCTGAAACATGGTCGCCATGGCCTCGTGGTTGAAGGCGGGCCAGTTCATCGTGGGGGGCGCCGCAGCACGCGGCGCAGGCGGAGCATCTCGGCGAACGGCCGCCACCAGAGATTGCCGAGCCGGTATTTGGAGGCGCCGTGCCGCCGCGGGTGATGGCGCACGGGCAGCTCGCCTACGCGGAATCCGGCGGCCACGGCCATGGCGGGGAGGAAGGATTGCATCAGCGGCGACGGGTGAAGCGCCGCAATCACCGGGCGGCAAAACGCGCGCAGCTGGCAGCCGGCGTCGTTCACCCCGTCGCGCAGGAACCGGCGGCGAATGGCGTTGCCGAGGCGCGACAGCGCGCGGCGGAGCGCGCTGTCATGCCGGTCGAGCCGCGACCCGCAGGCGACATCGAGCCGGTCGTGCTCGAGCAGCGCGAGCAGAGTCGGGAAATCGCGCGGATCATTCTGTCCGTCGCCATCCATGGTCAGGATGATTTCGCCCCGGGCGTTTTGCAGGCCGATGAGCAACGCGGCCGCCTGGCCGCGGTTTTCCGGCAAGGTGATGACTCGGCAGTGCGTGTCGGTAGCGGCGATCTGCGCCAGCTCCCCCGCCGTGCCGTCGGTGCTGCCGTCGTCCACCAGGATCGCTTCGAACTGGGGATCGATTTCCGCCAGCACGGCACAAGCGGCCGGGACGACGGACGCGACGTTGCCCGCTTCCTGGTAGAAGGGAATGACGAGGGAGCAACGGGGCGTAGGCATGGGATCGGCATCAGGCGGGCCGGCGGGGCGGGCGACGGCGCGATGACACCGCCGAAACTTACGCCTTTGCGGTTTACCGCCAAGCCTTACCTGTCCGCGTGCGCCCGAGGCGATCGGACGACGTCCGAGGGCGTCCGCCAGGGACGCCCCTACGGAGACGAAGGCGTCGCCCTCGCCACAAAAAAACACCAAGATGAAACGATCATGCGAGGTGGAGTTGAAAGAATCGCGAACTCTCGACCTGACTTCTCCGCCGGAATCCTTCTAAGATTGCGTGCTCGCCTTTCCCCGTTTCGAGTTTCCGTTTCCCCCGCCGCTTCCTTGCCCAGCGCACCCCCTTTACCCATGAAATCCTTGAAAGCCCGTCGCGAGTCCGCGGCGCATGCCCCGATCGCCACCTTCAACATCTCGCGGCGCGCGTTTCTGCAGCGCTGTGGCCTGCTGGCCGCCGTGACCGGGCTGCCGCTTTGGTTCGTCGAGCGCCAGCAACTGGCGGCCGCCGAGACCGCCCAACCGCCGGCGCCCAACGACCGGCCGGGCATCGGCATCGTCGGTTGCGG
>JAYVZM010000306.1:0-10083 GCA_043783345.1 Verrucomicrobiota bacterium | reverse complement strand
CTCCCCCCGCGCCCCTCGCCCAGGAACCCGCCGCGTCCGCGAACGCCGAAGCGGCCCCGCCTCCTCCCGCTGGCAAGCCCTGACTGTAGCGGCGGTCTATGACCGCCGTCCTTCGCGATATATGCACGCGCCACGCCTCAACCGCCTCACGCACATCTATCTCAAACATCCGCTTTATTTTCTCACCTTTTGCACCTTTCAGCGAAAATCGCTCCTCGCTCAGCCAGCCACACAGGCTGCGTTTGTTCGCTTCTGCCACGAAGCGCCGATCCGTGGTGCATTTGTCGGACGCTACGTCCTTATGCCTGATCATCTTCATCTGTTTGTCACCTTCACTCCGGAAGGCGTCTCGCTCTCGGACTGGGTCAAATCGCTCAAGAATACCCTGTCGAAATCCTGGCGCTCGGCCGGCATCCCTGCGCCCCATTGGCAAAAAGGCTTCTTTGATCATCTCATGCGCTCCGCCGACTCCTATGCCGAAAAATGGGCGTATGTCGCGGCCAATCCCGTTCGGGCCGGTCTGGCATCAACCCCCGATGCGTGGCCCTACCAAGGATCAATTCACGATCTATGTTTCTAATCGCCACCCATAATCCGCCCTTTGTCGGATCGGCGGTCGCAGACCGCCGCTACAGACATTGGAACTGCCGGCGGGCATAGACCGCCGCCATCGCCCGCATGCCACACAACTCACGCCTGCTTCCCGCTGCGCTGCGCTTTTGCGGCTCCTGCGCGCTCACGCTGGTTTGCTGGGCGGTGTGGCTGGTGCTGAGCGCCACGCTGGGCTGCCTCCTCTACATCGCGGTGGCGAAGGAACTGCCCGTGCCGGACTTCGTGCTGCGGCGGGTCGAGACGGAGCTGGCCAAGGCCAATCTCGCCATCACTTTCGGCCGCGCCCGCCTGGACCCCACCGGCAAAATTCTGTTCCAAGACGTCCGCCTGCGGGTGCGGCAGTTCGAGGACCCCTTGATCACCGCCCGCCTGGTCTATCTGCGGCGCAATTTCTGGTCGATGCTCAGCGGCCGGCCCGTGCCCGACGAGATCCGGCTCGAGGGCGCCGTGTTGCAGCTGCCGGCCATGCTTTCACCCACCGGCACGGTCGAACCGCTTATCCGCGACCTCGCGGTGGTCCTGCGGCACGACGACCATCTCTGGCACGTCGACCAGTTCGCCGGCCGGATCGGCCAGGTCGCCGTCACGGCCCAGGGCGACCTGACGGTGCCCGCCCGGCCGGCGGGAATGGCCCCGCTGTCGCCCGAGGAAATCGCCCGGCGTTTTCTGCAAATCAGCCGCCGCCTCGCCCTCGAGGTGCACCAGTTGGACGCGTTTGAACAGCCCACGCTGGACCTGCGGTTCGACAGCCCGGCCGGCATCGGCAACACCGCCAGCGTGTTCTTCACCGCCGCGTCGGCCAGCCAGCCGTGGGCCCAACCGCTCACCCTCGGCCCGTTCGCCCTCACCACCACGATGCGGCTGGACGGCCCGGGCGTCCGGCCGGTGCGGCTCCACGCCGCGATGCGTCGCGCCAGCTACCGGGGGGAAGTCGTCGGGGAGAATATCCGCGCCATCCTCACCGTCCAGGTCCTGCCGGAAGGTTTCTCCGCCCGTCCGGTGGAAGTCCTCCTGACCGCGGGCGCCGTGACGGCGGAAGCCGAAACGGCCCTCGGGCCGGTGCTCCGGGCCGACCTGACCCGCTGGCCGGCCGTGCACCTGACCGTGGCCACCCAGATCCGCGGGGAATTCTTCGCCGCCGAGGTCGAGGCCCAGCTGCAAGAGAAAAGCGCGCTCATCCGGGCCGCGGGCCGGGTGTCGCCCGGGTTGATCGGGAGCGTGCTCACGCGGCATACCCCGCGCGCCGCGCCTTATTTCGTTTTCGGTGATCCCGTGGCGTTCCAGGCCGAGGCCGTGCTCACCTCCGGCTGGCATTTCGCCCGCCTCGCCAGCCGGGTCGACGCCGGGCGCATCGATTCCCGCGGGGTTCTGCTCACCGCCGCCCGCGGCCGGATCGACATCGAGGGCATGAGTTTTCTCGCGCACGACGCCCGGGTGGAGCTCGGTGACAGCTACGCGCGCGGCTCCTACTGGATGGATTTCGCGACGACGGATTACCGGATGCTGCTGGACGGCCGGCTGAAGCCGGTCGAGATCAATGGCTGGTTCAAAGGCGACTGGTGGCTGAAATTCTGGCAGGAACATTTCGCGTTCCCCGCCGCTCCACCCCAGGCTGACGTGGATGTGGCGGGCCGCTGGAAGGAACCGGTGCGCACCGTCTATTTTGGCAGCTCCACCGCCCGGTCCGCGACGGTGTGGGGCGGTGATTTCGAGCGGGTGCAGGCGACGGTCTTTCTCCGGCCCCATTTCACCGATGTGATCGGATTCAGCGGCACGCGCGCCGGCGGCGCCCAAAAGCTCGACGGCTGGATCAAACGGTTGGGCGACGAGGCAACGCGCGAGACGCGCCGGCTGGAGTTCAACGCCGAGGGCAACCTCAGCCCTGAAATTTACGGCCGGATGCTGGACGGCAAGGCGGACGAGTTGCTGGCGTCCCTGCGGTTTTCCCGGCCGCCGCAGGTCCACGCGCAGGGCGCCATCGAGGGCAAGGCGCCCCACGCGGTGCCCGACTACACCTTTACGGGCGCGGCGACGGGCGGGCTGCACTACTACGGGTTCCCCCTGGAAACGGTGCGCGTCGCCGGCGGCGTGACGGGGCCGCGGGTCCAGCTGGATGACATCGAGTTTACCGCCGCCGGCGGCCGGGGCGCGGGCAAGGCGGCACTCACCGGTTTGGGCGAATCCCGCCAGCTGGGCTTCGATGTCCATGTCAACGGCGCCGACCTGGCGCGCACCATCCGCGCCGTGGAGGAATACCAGGTCAACCGCACCGGGCAGAAGACCGAATCGATGGCCGAAAGCAAATTCATGAAGCGCGCCGCGGGCGGGCGGCTCGACGTGGCGCTGTCCGCCGCGGGCGTGCCGGGCGACCTGGCGAGCTTCAAGGGCATGGGCAACGCCTCCCTCACCGGCACCGAACTCGCCGAGATCCATCTCTTCGGCCTGCTGTCGCAGGTGCTGAGCGGACTCTCGCTGAATTTTTCCTCGCTGAAACTGGACGCTGCGCGGACGAGCTTCAAGCTGGACGAGGGACGGCTGTATTTTCCGGACCTGAAGATCACCGGGTCGAGCGCCGTCATCGATGCCCACGGCAACTACGCCTTTGCGACCAGCGCGCTGGATTTCACGGCCAAATTCAAGCCCTTTGAGGAGAACCGCAACCCGCTCACCTTCGCCATCGGCATCGTGATCAACCCGATCGCGAGCATCCTGGAACTGAAATTGACCGGCCCCGTGAGCAAGCCCAACTGGTCCGTCATGGTCGGGCCATCGGCCCCGCCCGCCACCGCCCCGCCCGCCGGACCCAAAACGCCCGATCCCGGGCCGTCCCCGGAGAAAACCGCTCCGCCCAAATCCTAGGACCGTCCGGTCGCGACCGCGCGTCCCGTTTCCGGCGCAGGGACCGCCCCCTAAATCAAATTGCTATGGGATATGCTCCCCCGTAGCAAATGAGTGGCCGCCAATATGCCGCCCGCCTCTCATAATCGCATCAACTTGCTCTCCTACGGCTACCTCGCGCCCTTTGCTGTGCTGGCGGTGTATGCCTTGGCGGTTTTGTGGGGGCTCGCAACCGGCAACTTGTTCCTCGCCCAACCGCGATCCTACGACGCGCCCCTGCCCGCGAACGCCTGCGCCTGCCTCGTGCTGATCGGCCTGGTGCCCTTTGCCCTGGCTGCCGGATGGAAGCGGACCGCGATGATCATGGCGCTGGGCGCCGCCGGACTGGGCTGGGCCACGCTGATCCAAGGGCCGCTCGATGTGAATCTCCACATCGACAACCTGTTGATCAATCATGAGGCCCTCATTTCCGGGCAGCATATCGGCCGGATGCCGGCGGTGCTGGCCACCCTGTTCATGCTCGCGGGCCTGTTGCAACTCTGGCAGGCCATGCGGCCGGCCGATCGCCGCCGGCCCGTCCTGCTCGCCCTGCTCGGCTCGCTGGCGGGTGCCTACGGCCTGACCGGCCTGCTGGGCTATCGCATCGGGCTCAATGATGTCGAAACCTGGCAATACTACGCCCGCCTGGGACCCCACACCTCCATCCTGTTGATCGTGCTGGGCGCCGCCCTGATCCTGCTGGCGGCGCATGACAGCCGGGACGATCCCGCCGGACCGCGCTGGCTCTGGCTGCCGGCCGTGGTTTGCAGCCTCACGGTGACTTTCACCTTCTGGGTCGCACTGAGACAGCGCGAGCTCAGCTACACCAACAGCACCACCCAGCTCACGATCAACAATATCGCGGCGCTTTTCAGCGGCGAATCCGAATCGCACATCGACAGCCTGTCGCGCATGGCGAAGCACTGGAACAAGTCCGCCGGCACCAGCCAGGCGGACTGGGAGGCTGACGCCGCGGAATACCTGCAGGCCTTCGAGGGCTCCCACACCATCCAATGGGTCGATACCGGCTGGCGCACGCGCTGGTTCTGGCCCCATCAGGGCAATGAAGACGCCCCGTTCTTCGATCATGCGGGTGATCCCGTCCGCCGTGCCGCCATGGACGCCGCCCGGACTTCGCTCGATTTTGCCATCGCCGCCCCCATCGAGTCACCCCTCCAATCCCCCTCCTTCGCCGTCTATGCCAGCGTCCAGCGCAACGGGGTCTTCGATGGCTTCCTCGTCGGGGATTATTATTACGACAAGTTTTTCAACACCATCGACCGGCGCCTGAACCTCTCCCGCCGCTACCATCTCGCGGTCACCGTCCACAATCCCGCGGCCCGCAACCCGCCGAGCCGCGACCTCAAGGTCTTCGAATCCATGTTCCCCGAGGAGGCCGTCGACGACCGGCTGCGCCAGTCGGCCGTCTACAATCTCTTCAACCAGCGCCTGACCATCATCCTGGCGCCCCGACCGGCCTTCCTCGCTTCCAATCGCCAATACCTTCCCGAGCTGGCCCTGTTCTCCGGCCTCGGGGTGAGCCTCCTGTTCGGGCTGGTCATCAATCTCGCCCAATCCGCCCGCCTCCGACAGCTCGCCGCCGAACGCACCGCCGGGCAACTGCGCGAGGAAAACGAAGAGCGCCGCCGCGTCGAAGCCCGGCTCAAGGCCACCGACGAACGGCTCAACCTCGCGCTCGATTCCACCCAGGTCGGCGTCTACGAATGGCATGTCGAGTCGGACCAGGTCTTTTGCACGCCCAGCATCTGGAAAATCATCGGCTACCAGGCCGCCGACATGCCTGCCACCGGCCAGGGCTGGCTCAACCTCCTGCACGCCGACGACCAGCCCCCCGTGCGGGCCGTCATCGACGCCCACTTCCGCGGCGAAACCCCCTTCATCGAGATCGAACAGTGCATCCTCCACCGGTCCGGGGAATGGATCTGGATCGCCCTCCGGGCGAAATGCGTCTCCTTCAGCGCGGCCCGGCACCCCTTGCGCGTCCTGGGCACCATCCAGAACATCAACGCCCGCAAACGCGCGGACGAAGCCCTCCGCGCCAGCCAGGCCGCCACCCGCAAGCTCTCCCTCGTCGCCAGCAAGACCGACAACGCCGTCATCATCACCGACCACCACGGCAAGATCGAGTGGGTCAACGAGAGCTATTCCCGTCTCACCGGCCGGCGCCTCACCGAGGTGGCCAGCCGGCCGCTCATCGAGCTGCTGGCCAGCCCCGAGGGCGACCCCGACGCCGTCGGGCGCGTCAGCACCGCCCTCTTCGAGCGGGAGCCCGTCACCATCGACCTCGTCCAACTCGCCGACGAGAACCGCCGTTTCCACGTCCGCCTCGACGTGCAGCCGGTCATCAGCGAGGAAGGCGTGGTCGAAAACTTCATCGCCATCGAGACCGACATCACCTCGCGCGTCGAAACCGAGCTGTCCCTCCGCCGCGCCAAGGCCGATGCCGATGCCGCATCGCGCGCCAAATCCGAGTTCCTCGCCTCGATGTCGCACGAGATCCGCACCCCCATGAACGGCGTCATCGGCATGACCAGCCTCATGCTCGAGACCGAACTCACCGCCGAGCAGCGGGACTATATCAACACCATCCGCACCAGCGGCGACGCCCTGCTTTCCATCATCAACGAGATCCTCGACTTCTCCAAGATCGAGTCCGGCAAGATGGAACTGGAGAACCAACCGTTCGAGCTGTCGCAATGCATCGAGGAGGCCATCGACATCTTCGCGCTGCAGGCCGCCGCCAAGAACATCGAACTCGCCTACCATATCGCCGCCGACGTGCCCGATTGCATCATGGGCGACATCACCCGCCTGCGGCAGGTCGTCGTCAACCTGATGAACAACGCCGTCAAGTTCACGGCGGGCGGTTTCGTGACGGTCGAGGTTACCACGGCCCCCCACCCCGTGGAGGGGAATTCCGGCGGGAAGATCCTGCTCGACTTCTACATCACCGACACGGGCATCGGCATCCCGCCCGAACGGCTCGGGTTGCTGTTCAAGCCGTTCAGCCAGGTGGATTCCTCCACCACGCGCAAATACGGCGGCACCGGCCTCGGGCTCGCGATCTGCGACCGGCTCTGCCAGCTCATGGGCGGCGTCATCGATGTCCAGAGCACCCCCGGCCAGGGCTCCCGCTTCCACTTCAGCATCCAAACGGTGGTCGTCGATCTGGCCGACGACCAGGCGCCTCCGCTGTTCGCCCCGATCCCCGGCGGCCTCGTGCTCGCCGTCGACGACCATCCCATCAACCGCGCCATGCTCCGCGATTCGCTCACGAACTGGGGCCTCCAGCCCCTCCTCGCGACCGATGCCCCCGAGGCCCTGCGGCTCGCGGGGTCCGTTCAACTCTCCGCCGCCATCCTCGACCAGAGCTTGGGGGATGGTTCCGGGATCGACCTGGCGGCCAAGCTCCGGGCCAACCACCCCGCCCTGCCCATCATCCTCTACACGGGGGCCGCGGACGGCGCCCGCCGCGCGGATACCGCCGACGCGCATATTTTCCGCCTGCCCAAACCGATCAAGCCCTACCTGCTGCATGACACCCTGCGGCACGTGATTCACGGGTCCCCCTCCAGCAGTTCCGCCGCGCCCTCCACCACCGGCGTGGCCCGGCGCCTGGCCGACACCATCCCGCTCGAGATTCTCCTCGTGGAGGACAACCTCGTAAACCAGAAGGTCGCGCTGCGCTACCTCGAACGCATGGGCTACCGCGCCGACGCCGTGGTCAACGGGCTCGAAGCCGTCCAGGCGATGCAGGATCAGGACTACAAACTTGTGTTCATGGACATGCAGATGCCGGAGATGGACGGCCTCGAGGCGACGCGGGAAATCCGGGCGAAAATCACCAAGGAACGCCAGCCCATCATCGTCGCCCTCACCGCCAATGCCATGCAAGGCGACCGCGAGCGCTGCCTCGACGCCGGCATGAACGACTACATCACCAAGCCCGTGAAGATCGACGAAATCCAGATGATGATCACGCGCTACTTCGGCGCGAAAGCCAGCGGGTGACTTGACCGGGCCGGCTTCTGCCGGGCGGCCGCTCACATCAGCGCTTTCAATTTCCCGATCTCCGCCCGCCTCGCCGGCTCCCCGGCGAGGTTGTTCATTTCCAGCGGATCCCGCTCCAAGTCGAAATACAGCCAGGGACTCCCGTCCGCATTCAACACAAGCTTGTGCTTCGCCGTCCGGAAGCCGCGCCAAGCTCGATCGCCCTGCAGCGGAATCGCCGTCGCACCCGGCATCGAAATGCTTGCGCTGTCGCGTTTGCAGATCCACTCCCGCCCCTCCGCCCAAGCCACCGCCATGTGCGCCAAGTCGACCAGACTGACCGGACTGACGTCCTCTTTTGGAGCTTGGATGCTGGCGCTTGGAGCTTTGCCACTGGGTCCGCGCACCAGCAGCGGAACCCGTATGCTCTCTTCATACGGCCAGCCTTTGCGGAACAATCCATGGCTCCCGTGCATGTCGCCGTGCACCGAAGTGAACACGACCGCCGTCTCCTTCAGATCCATCTCGACGAGCAGTTTCCCGACCGCACGGTCCGTCGCCTCGATGTGCGCATAGTAGCCCGCCAGCTCCTCGCGCGCCTGCCTCTCCACCGCCCCGCCCCGCGGGACGTTTGCCCGCAGCGCGATCTCCGCCGGCTTCCGCTCCGTCACATGCGGCGCGGGGGCGTGATACGGCGGATGCGGCGCCTCCAGGCTCACCACGCAAAAATACGGCTGCCCGCTCGCCAGGCCCCGGTCCCTCTGCTCCCGGCTCCAGGCGGCCGCCCGCTGGCCGACCACCTCCGCCTGGTAACCCTTGAAATGCTTGGGTTCGGGCAGCCGCGTCCCGTGCAACCACGGGTCGTTGAGCAGAAATCCGCTTTCAAAACCCTCCCACAGCTCGAAGCCGCCGCGTCGCTCCGGCGGCACGAGCATCTTCGCGTGCGCCTCGCCGACCAGCGGCGCGGCGCGATCCCGCTCGGCCAGGTGCCACTTCCCGAAAAACGCCGTCGCATAGCCGCGGTCCCGCAGCGCATGCGCCACTGTGCGCGCGCCCGTCGGCAACGGATCCCAGTAATCGCTCACGCCATTCGCCGGGCACAGCCGGCCCGTCAGCAACGCCGCCCGCGCCTGCGGCCCCATCGGATGCGGCGTCACCGCCTGGGTGTAGTTCACCGCCTCGCTCGCCAGCCCGTCCAGCCACGGCGTCCGCGCATTCGCGTCGCCCGCGTAACCCGCCGCCTGCGCCCGCCACTGCGTCGTCACGATCCAGAGGATGTTGGGCTGGCTCATTCGATTCTCGGTTATTGCCACAAGAAGTCACAAAGAGGCACAAAAATCGAACCGGCTTCTCCCCGGCTGAAACTTCGAGCTCCAACCTCCAATGAAGCACCAGGCATCAAATCCACAACAACCGGCTTGCTCCTGTGTTTCCTGTTTTCAAATTTGAAGTTTCTCCGGAGCTTGGATGTTGGAGCTTGGAGCTTTCTCCCCGCCACAATCCGGGTTGAACTACCGCCCCCGCCCCGCCAATCATCCCCCCATGCGATTGCGAGTCATCTCCACGGGCGGCACCATCGACAAGGTCTACTTCGACGCCGCCAGCACTTACGAGGTCGGCGAACCCCAGGTCGGGCCCGTCTTTCGCGAATCCAATGTCACCTTCGACTTCGTCGTCGAATCCGTCCTGCAGAAGGACAGCCTCGCCATGACCGACGAGGACCGCGCCCTCATCCGCCAGCGCGTGGAGGCGGCGCCCGAGAAACTCATCCTCATCACCCACGGCACGGACACCATGACGGCCACGGCCGCGCAACTCGCCGGCCTGAAGGACAAGGTGATCGTCTTCACCGGCTCGATGCAGCCGGCCCGTTTCCGCAACAGCGACGCCGTGTTCAACCTCGGCTGCGCCGTCGGCGCGTTGCAGGTGCTGCCCCCCGGTGTCTACATCGCAATGAACGGCCAGGTCGCGCCCGCCAACACTGTCAAAAAGAACCGCGCCGCCAGCCGGTTCGAGCCCAAAGCCTGAAGGCCGCCGCCGCGGGAACAGGGCGCCGGGCAGGGCCATGAATGGCGTGACTTGTTCCCGGGGTTCGGCTTTAACTGGCCCTAGGAAACCTGCCCCATGCTGAAAAAAATCCTCTGTGTGCTGCTGACCGTTGGCGTAGTCACCTGGACCATCGCGGCGCGCGCCGAGGCGCCGGAAGGCTCCAGCGGGAACGAGGCCGCCACCCCCGAGGCCCAGGCCCTGAAACTCTACAAGGCGGTCCGCGATCAGGATTACAAGGGAATGTTTTATCTGATGGCCTTCCCCCCAAAGGGCAAAGCCACGCTCACCACCGCCGAGCAGTTCGCGATCGACATGCAGAAGGGCTACGACAGCAGCTTCAAGACGCCCCAGGAAAAGGAGAAGACGGATCGCATTTTCCGGAGCATCGCGAATATCATGATCGGGGAGCCGGTCGTCACCGGGGACAAGGCGGCCATCCCCACGTCGGCCAAAATCACCGCCAACGACCGGACCCAGGTGTTCAAGGGTCAGGCTCACCTGATCAAGGATGATGGCGTCTGGAAACTCGATCTC
>JAYVZM010000305.1:0-4027 GCA_043783345.1 Verrucomicrobiota bacterium | reverse complement strand
GCTGTGCTGCGAACTCAGACTCATCCCACCAATCTGGCAGGCCGATACTTTCGACCATATACCGAGAAACAGAAAATCGTATGCCGAAAAATGGAGCTATGTGCGGGAGAATCCGGTTCGGAAAGGCTTGGTGTCGATCACCACGGATTGGCCGTGGCAAGGTGAGATGCATGTCCTGCCGGTTGATTGAACCATAACCTGCGGGGTGAGGGCACCCCGCCCACAAAGCACTCGACCGCGATGGCGACTCAGTCGAGCCGGAACTGGCCGAAGTTGCCGCCGACGAGTTGGGGAATGTCCACAACGCGGCCGTTGACCTCGACCCGGACCTTGGTTCGGTCCTCCACGGTAACGAGCATGGAGCCAGTCTTACGGAAAGTTTTCGCCTCACCGCGGGTCAAGCTGCCGTTGAAAAGCACCGCGCTGTCGATATCCCGCACGACCTTGACGCGGGTGGCGTCGGTGGCCGTCAGGGTAACCGTCTGCGCCGCCTCCGCCAGCACCGTCGTCGCCGGAGGTGGGGACGCCGTTTGGACGGTTTTGGCGGGCGAACTGGAGAAGAGCACCCGGACGAGCAGGATGATCAGAACGATGACAACAACGGCGCCGACCGCAAGGAGGGCGAACTTCTTGATCAGCGCCTGTTCCTGGGCGCTGCGGCCGGACGAGGCGACTTCGACGCCGTCCGCGGCGCGGGCGGCATCGCCAAAGTCCACACGGCCGTAGACCTCGCGGCTTTCGCGGCGCACGGGCTTGCCCTCGCTGGCGAGCAGGGTGTTGTAATCGTTGACGAAGCGGTCGGGATCGAGGTCGAGGTAGCGGGCGTAGGAACGCAGGAAGCCGCGGATGTAGAGCGGCGGGAGATCGATGTCGAAGGAGTTGGCCTCGAATTTCTGCAGATAGTCGCCGCGGATTTTCGTGGTTTCCGCCGCCTCGCGGACGGAGATTCCCTTGCGCTTCCGCGCCTCCTCAAGCTTTTCTCCGATGGTCTGCATGGGGTTGTGTTAAGTGGTTTTGGCGGGGTTTTGAAAGTCTAATCGCGGTTCAGGGCTGGTAAGTGTCGAGATCGACCAGAATTTCACGCGGAGAAGAGCCGTTTTCCGGGCCGACGATGCCCTTTTCCTCCATGATCTCCACGATGCGGGCGGCGCGGTTGTAACCGATGCGCAGCTTGCGCTGAAGCATCGAGGTGGAGGCGCGGCGGGTGGAACGGAGGACATCCAGCGCTTGCTGGAACAATTCCTCGTCGTCGCCGAGGTCGTCGTCCTCCCCGTCCACGCCGTCCTCATCCTCGTCCTTGGAGTCGCGGTCGATCTGCTGCTGGACGGACGTGGCGTATTGCGGCGGCCCGTTGCGCTTGAGGAAGTCGACGATCTCCTGCATTTCCTCGTCGGCGACGAAGGCGCCCTGCGCGCGCACCAGCCGCGAGGTGCCGGGCGGGGAGAAGAGCATGTCGCCGCGGCCGATGAGGGTGTCGGCTCCCTTGACGTCGAGAATGGTGCGCGAATCCACCTGCGAGGCGACCTGGAACGCGATGCGCGAGGGGAGGTTGGCCTTGATGACGCCGGTGATGACGTTCACCGACGGGCGCTGCGTGGCGATGATGAGGTGGATGCCGGCGGCGCGGGCGAGCTGGGCGAGGCGGGCGATGCTCGTCTCGATCTCGGCGGGCGCGACCATCATCAGATCGGCCAGTTCGTCGATGATGGCGACGATGTAGGGCAGATGCTCGGGCACCTCGATCTCGTCGGCGACGCCCGCGAGCTCGGCCTGCTGCTCGGTGGGAGGGAATTCGTGCTTCGGCTCCTTCTTGCGGTTGTTGAAACCGAAAATATTGCGGACGTTCGCCTTCGCGAAAATCTGGTAGCGCTGCTCCATCTCGCCGAGCAGCCATTTGAGCGCCGCCGGCACCTTCTTCGGCTCGGTGACGACCGGGATGAGCATGTGCGGGAGGGCGTTGAAGATCTTCAACTCGACGACCTTCGGGTCCACCATCAGGAGGCGCACATCCTTCGGGCTCTTGGAATAGAGAATGGAGGTGACGATGGAATTGATGCAGACGGATTTGCCCGAGCCGGTGGCGCCGGCGATGAGCAGGTGCGGCATCTTGGCCAGATCGGAGATGAGCGCCTTGCCGCTGACGTCCTTCCCGAGGGCGATGGGCAGCTCCGCCTTGGCGCTCACCCAATCCTCGCTTTCGAGGATTTCGCGCATGCCGACGGGCGTGGATTTCAGGTTGGGCACCTCGACCCCGACGGCGGCCTTGCCGGGGATTGGCGCGAGGATGCGCACCGACTGCGCGCGCATGCCGAGGGCGATGTTCTTGTCGAGGCCGGAGATTTTTTCGACGCGCACGCCGGCGGCCGGCACGAGTTCGTAGCGGGTGATGACGGGCCCGACGTGGATCTCGCCAAGGGTGACCTCGACGCCAAACTCGCTCAGGATGCGGAGGAGGTTCTCGGCGTTCTGGCGATGCTCCTCCTCGCCGTGGGCGGCGTCGGATTTGATCTGCTCCCGAAGCAACTTGAGCGGGGGGAATTCATAGTCCTTGTCGTCGCTTTGCGGCAGGGTGACCTTGGCCTTCCTGGTTTCCTCGGGTTTGACGATGTTCAGCTCGATCTTCCCCGCGGCGGCGAGCGGCTGCGTATCGGTGGCGGGTTCGGCGGGCCTGGCGGCCGGGCGCACCGGCTTGGGGGCGGCGGGTTCGGCCACCGGTTTGAGCGGAGGGACGGTGGGGGATTTGGCCTGTTCGGCAAAAGGATCGTCCGCCTTGGCCAGGACGAGTTTTTTGGAGGTGCCGGGCGCGAAGGTGGGGGCGGGCGGCGGCGCGGGTTTCGGGGCCGCGGCGGCTGCGGCCTTTTGCTTGCCCGCCTCTTCGCGCTGTTTGCGCAATTCGTCGGCGCGAGCGGTCTTCAGCGCGGCGCGTTGCTGGCGCCACTCGGTGAAGTTGTGCAGCAGGCGGCCGACTTCGGCGGCGATGTCGCGGGTGAAGATGAAAAGCATGCCCACCAGGTAGACCGTGCCAAGGATGAGCGCGGCGCCGAACACGCCGAGGCTGTCGTGCAGAACGTCGTGATAGATCAGCTTGCCCAGGATGCCGCCGGGTCCGCCGGTGAAGAAATTCTTGTTGGTGAAAAACAATTCCTGCATCGCGAGCAGGGCCGACAGCGAGACGATGCAGCAAAGCATCGCGATGAGCCGGGTGGTGGCGAGGCTGCGCGCGCTGCGCAGATAAATGTAGGTCATCCAAAACAGGAAAACCGGGAAGAGCCACGTCGAGACGCCGATCAGATAATAGGACCACCACGAAAATTCCGCGCCGATCACGCCGACGAGATTGGGCTGGGCTCCGGTCTTGACGGAAACCTGCTGCTGGACGCCGTTGACCACCTCATTCCTGCCGCCCACCTGGGACATCACGCTTTGCGCCGGTTCGTAGTCACACAGCGCGACCACGAGCAAAATGCCCGTGACCAGACACACAAAGGCCGCCAGCCAGTGAGGGCGATGGCGCGGACCTTCGAACGAAGGCGTATCCTGGTCCTTTGGATTTGATCTCTCCGCTTTGGGCATTTGAGTGGGTGTCAGCAGAATTGCAGGTCCATCAGGACGGAGGGTCAACGTAAAATCCCTCCCAGGATTTTTCCAAACCACTTACGCGCAACGCATGACGACATTTCTTCGCTTCGAGGCTCTCTACCAGGAACGGGTCTGGGGTGGCCGGCTCCTTGAAACATTTCTCGGCCGGCAGCTGCCCGGGACGACCCCGATTGGCGAAAGCTGGGAGGTGGTCGACCGGCCGGAGGCGCAGTCGGTGGTGAGGGGCGGCAGTCCGTGGGCGGGCAAAAGCTTGCGTGAGCTGATCGCGGCCCACGCGCCGGAAATCATGGGACCGGCCTGGCCGAAGGACCGGCCTTTCCCGATTCTGGTCAAATGGCTCGATTGCCGCGACCGGCTCAGTGTGCAGGTGCATCCGCCGGCGAGTATGGCACAAAAACTCGGGGGCGAACCGAAAACGGAGAACTGG
>JAYVZM010000304.1:0-10103 GCA_043783345.1 Verrucomicrobiota bacterium | reverse complement strand
CCACCCACGCCCGTCCGTGTAGTGGCGACCTTTGGCCTCGTTGCCCGCGCCATCAATCACTTCCGCCGCCCATTGCCTCCAGTAGCGGAAGTCGGGTTGGAGGAGCGTGTCACGGCGCGTGTTATCCGAGGATCAAGGCAAACTTCGTGAGGGGTTCTTGGAATCATGGGGCGGAGAGCCCAGGCTACACCCCGTCGGCCGGCTGGTAATTTCCGGTGTTGCCGCGAAGGGATCTGTCGTCGGGGAGCGCTTTACGCGCCGGGCCTCACTTCGAGGTCTCTACTTTGTTCGTCGGCTGGCCGGCGTCCTGCCAGTCCTTGAAGCCGCCGGCGTTGGCGACCTGGCGGCCCTTCCCGGCGAGGGCGGCGCCGATGACCCCGGCGCGCTTGCCGGAACGGCAGTAGAGAATCAGCTGCTTGTCGGCCGTCTTCGCCAGGAAATCCTTCCAGAGCTTCTGCTCGCCGTCGAAATCACTTTTCGGCAGCAGCGTGGCGCCCGTCACGACGCCGGTCTCGGCCCACTCGGCGGGTTCGCGGACATCGATCAGGACCGCCGAGCCTTGGGCGACGAGTTGCGCGGCGTCCGCCGGGCTGATCTTGGCCACCTCGGCGCCAACGGCGGCGGCAACCAGAAGCGAAAACAGGGCCAGAAGTTTTTTCATAGGCGGGGGAAGCTAGGCTCCGCGTCGTAAAACGCAAGCGGCGGCGAAGCGTGGCGAGGCGGGTTTTCGAAAACCACGCCAGACTCGAAACCTGCCAGGCTGGGAGGGCGAAGAATCCACCGCGGCGAACGTGGGGCCGCGTCCGGACGCATGGCGCCTTCTCCCGCCAAGGCTGGACCGGGGTGAAGGGCTATTTCACCCGCACCTGGTTTCTATTTGGTTTTGCCCGAAGCCGCGGGTTCCGCGGCGGCCAGCGACACCCGGATGATGCCACGCCATTGATAGCCGGCATAGCCGATCGCCCGGTCCTCGGGATACTGCCGGGTGAGATAATCGCGGATCTCGGGCAGCAGGGATTCCAGCGGTCCGTGGCATTTGA
Source organism: Verrucomicrobiota bacterium (assembly GCA_043783345.1). Taxonomy (GTDB): domain Bacteria; phylum Verrucomicrobiota; class Verrucomicrobiia; order Opitutales; family Opitutaceae; genus Lacunisphaera. The sequence goes on along the minus strand of JAYVZM010000304.1, from coordinate 9,063 downwards.
GGCATTGGGGCATGGTGGTGATCGGGCGGTAGACGCGCCATTCCGCCGGCGCATTGGCCGATTCGAGCCGCTGGATGAGCAGCAGGGGCACCTCCGCGCCTTCGTTGAGCGCCAGATTGATCTTGTCGAGCGCCGCCCGGTCGGGGGCGTCGGGTTGGTTGGCAGGACTGCGCAGGGCGAGACTGGTGCGCTTGATCGCCATCACCCGCGGACGACCAGGCTCGGGCTGGGGCAGAACCAGGGTTTTCAGATGCATCGCGTCGAGCGACTTCACGAGGCCTTTCTCCGCGATGCTGCGCTCGACTTCAAAGATCAGCAGGTTGCCGACACGGTTGATCAGTTGTTCGCCGGTCTGGCGGATGGCCGCGGCGGCGGGATCAGCGGGATCAATCCAAGTGAATGGCTGAGAAACGTCGGTCGGTGAAGTATCCACCGCGAGGCCGGCCAAGGAGCCGCCGAGGAGAAGCAGGAGCAACAGGGGTAGCCTCATGGCGATAGTATACACTTTGGAGCCGGCAAGTCACCAGGTTTGCCGAGGGCAAGATATGCGCAGCACAACGGCCCGCCGGCGGCGGCGGTCGTGGCAAAGGGGGGCGCGGCTCAAACCTGATCCAAGGCCTGCCGCAAATCCCAGATGAGGTCCTCGTGATTCTCGATGCCGATGGAGAGACGAACCAGATCGTCGGTCACACCCCAGAGCTGCTTGTCCGCCGGCGTGAGCCCCGAGTGGGTCATGGCCGCGGGGTGTTGGGCGAGGGATTCGGTGGAGCCGAGCGAGACGGCGAGCTTGAAGACCTTCAGGTGATCGAGAAACGCAAACGCCTCCTTCTCGCCGCCGCGGATATAAAACGAGATGAGCGAACCCGGGCCGGTGTGCTGTTTCCGATAGATGGGATATTCCGGATCATCCGGCGTCAGCAGTCCGATGTAGAGGACCTGGCGCACCTTCGGGTGGGAGACGAGGAACGCGGCCACCTGCTGGGCGTTGCGCTGCTGCTGCTCGGCGCGGATCTTCAGGGTTTCGAGCGAACGTGTCAGCAGCCAGGCGGTGTAGGGGTTGGGCATGCCGCCGAGCAGGGCGCGGTGCTGCGCGATGGCGGTGAGGAGGGCGTCGTCGTTGGCCAGCGCCACGCCGCCGACCACGTCCGAATGACCGCCGATGAATTTCGTGGCGGAATACAGCACGAGGTCGGCGCCGACCTTCGCGGGCTGGGCAAAGACCGGGCCCGCCATCGTGTTGTCGACGATGACCAGGATGCGGCCGCAACTCCGGCCCGGGGCCGCGGGGGCATGGCGCAGCGCGAGTTCCTTCATGCGGCCGATGTCGGTCAGGCGGTTGTTGGGGTTGGCCGGGCTTTCGATGTAGATGGAGCGGGTGCGCGGGGTGATCAGTAATTCCGCCAGCGTCGGGGCATCGACGCCCGCCGGCACGAAATGGGCCGTGATGCCGAAGCGTTTCAGGAAATGATGGATGAGCGAGTCGGTGCCGCCATAGACCGGCGCGCAGACGATCATCTCGTCGCCCGGCAGATGGGTGGCCAGCAAGGTGGTGGCGATGGCGGCCATGCCGCTGGAGAAGCTGCAGGCGTCCTTCATGCCCTCCCAGAGGGCCACCCGGTCCTCGAAGATCTCAAGGTTGGGGTTGTTGATTCGCGAATAGATGAGGCCCATTTCCCGGCGCGGGGGCGGCGTGCCCTCGCCATGGGCCCAGGCGAAGAATTGCTTGCCGTCGGCGGCGCACTTGAAGGCGAAGGAGGAGGTGAGAAACACGGGCGGCTTCACCGCGCCTTCGCTCAGCCAAGGGTCGAAGCCGTAGCTGAGAGCGAGCGTTTCGGGGTGCAACCGGGCGATTTCGGAGTCAGTCAACTTGGTCATGGGAGATCCTTTGGTTGCGGCCAACGATACTCGGGAAGTGGCGAATGTCCGCTTCGCGCTGGCAAGACGAGGGACAAATTAAGGCAGCTGTTTGCCAGTATTACTCGCTCCGTTTCCACTCGAAGAGGCACTGGAGTTGGACCTGGGTATCTTTACTTCCGTTCCGCGGGCTTTTCCATGGGCTTCGCGCATGTGCTCTGGCGCAACCCGGGCAAAAGCGCCCGAGGCCCGTCAGAAGCGGTCTCAGGCCGACCAGCCCCACCAGCTCTTGAAGTAATAACCGGCGCCAAGAACGGCGGGGCCGGCGGCTCAAGGTTTGGGCCGGCAGATGGGCCAGCCGGCGCGGTCCCAGGCGGCGAGCGAGCCCGCATTGAGGGCGGCGAGGCCCTCGCCGCGGAGCTGGGCGGCGGCCAGGCCGGAGCGGCGGCCAGAGTGGCAGTAGACGAGGAGTTTCCGGCCGCGGTCTTCTCGAGGAAGGCGCCCCATTGCTGGCGCGCACCGCGGAGGTCGCTCAAAGGCAGGAGCGCGGCCTGCTTGGCCACGCCGGTGCGCCATTCGGACGGTTCGCGGACGTCGATGAGAACGGCGGAGCCGGCCTTGAGAGCGGCGCGGGCGGTCGCCGGAGTAATTTCAGGGCGCGTGCGCCCGAGCAGGCGGGCGACAAAGAAGACCGCGAGAACAGCGAGAAAGAGGAAAAGAAGGTTCATTGGGAAAAATCAGACGGAGGGAAGACCCGGTCCGGACATGGGCACTGGCCGCCGGGAGTTGGTCATGTAATAAATCACGGGCACGGCGAACCGGCTGATGAGCAGCGAGGCGAACTCGCCGGCCATCAATGAGAGCGCGAGGCCCTGGAAAATCGGATCGTTGAGAATGACCGAGGCGCCGATGATGACGGCGAGGGCCGTGAGCAGCATCGGTCGGAAACGCACGGCCCCCGCCTCGACGACGGCCTCCGCCAGCGGCAGGCCCTGGATCTGGCGCAGTTCGATGAAATCGACGAGGATGATGGAATTGCGGACGATGATGCCCGCGCCGGCCATGAAGCCGATCATCGACGTGGCGGTGAAGAACGCGCCCATCAGGGCATGCGCCGGCAAAATGCCGATCAACGAAAGCGGGATGACGCTCATGATGATGAACGGGGTCAGATAGTTCTTAAACCAGCCGACCATCAGCATGTAGATGAGGATGAGCACGGCGCCAAAGGCCAGGCCGAGATCGCGGAACACCTCAATCGTCACCTGCCACTCGCCGTCCCACTTGATAGCGGGTTCGAGTTCGGAGTCAGGCTGCGTGACGTGATAGAGCGCGACGCATGGCTGTGTGCCGCCGAAATCACGGCCATCCAGTTTGGCCAGTTCGCGGTTCATGGCGAAAATGGCGTAGGCCGGACTGGCGACCTGGCCCGCGACATCGCCGGTCACATAGATGACGGGACGGAGGTTCTTGCGGTAGAGGTTGCGCTCGCCGGTGGTGCGATCGAGCGAAACGATTTCCCCGAGCGGCACCAGCGGCCGGTCACCGGCGCGGATGATGTCATCATGATCCGAGCGCAGCTGCAAGACGAGGAGGTCCTCGGGCCGGCTGCGCAGGGCCCGGGGCAACTCCAGGACGATGTCCACATCCTCGCGCTCGGACGGTTGGTGGAGCAGGTCCACCTTGGCGCCGCTCACGGCCGTGCGGATGGTCCGGGCGACGGTTTCCTCGCTGATGCCGTGCAGCGCGGCCTTCGTGCGGTCGAGGCGCAGGTGGACGGTCGGCTGTTGCTCCTCGACATACCAGTCGAGGTCCACGACACCCGTGGTGGACTCGAAGATTTTCTTCACGCGGCCGGCCAGGGACAGACGGGCATCCTCGGTCGGTCCGTAGATCTCGGCGACGAGCGTCTGCAGGACCGGGGGCCCGGGAGGAACCTCGGCGACGGCGAGCGCCGCGCCGTGTTTCGCCGCGATGGCGGCGAGCCGCGGCCGGACGCGCGCGGCGATGTCATGGCTCTGGGCGGAGCGTTCGTGGGCCGGCAGCAGGTTGACCTGCAGGTCGGCGACGTTGGCGCCGCGCCGCAGGAAGTAATGGCGGACGAGGCCGTTGAAATTAAAGGGCGAGGCGGTGCCGGCGTAGATCTGGTAGTCGCGCACCTCGGGCTCGGTGCGCACGGCGGCGGCGAGTTCGCGGGCAACGCGCATGGTTTCCTCCAGCGGGCTGCCTTCGGGCATGTTCAGGATGACCTGAAACTCCGACTTGTTGTCGAACGGGAGCATCTTGATCTTCACGCCGCCGAGGGCAACCAGCGCGAACGCCGCGAGCAGCAGCGCGGCCACGCCGCCGAGGAAGGCCCACCGCCAGCGGGCCGAGGCGATCAACGGCCTCATGATGCGATGATAGAGCCGGGTGAAGAAGGTGTCGGGGGCGGCGTCATGCGGGTCAGCCTCGTGGGCGGCGGTCAGCCGCAGATGGTGCCGGCCGAGCACGCGGAGCGCCGCCCACGGGGTGACGGTGAAGGCCACGATCAGCGAAAAGAGCATCGCGGCGCTCGCCCCGATGGGAATCGGGCGCATGTAAGGGCCCATCAGACCGCCGACAAACGCCATCGGCAGCACCGCGGCAATGACCGCCCAGGTGGCGAGCACGGTCGGATTGCCGACTTCGCTTACGGCGGCCACGGCAATGTCGCGCAGGCTGTCGCCGCGGGACGAGGGCAGCCGCAGATGGCGCACAATGTTTTCAACCACCACAATCGCGTCGTCGACGAGGATGCCGATCGAGAAAATCAGCGCGAAGAGCGTGATGCGGTTCAGCGTGTAGCCGTAGAGGTAGATCACCAGCAGGGTGAGGCCGAGCGTGACGGGAATGGCGAGCAGCACGACGAGCGACTCGCGCCAACCGAGGAAAAACAAAATCAGCAGGGCGACGCCGAAGACCGCGATGCCCATGTGGAAAAGCAGCTCGTTGGATTTCTCACTGGCGGTGGCACCATAGTCGCGGGAAACCGCGATTTGGACATCCGCGGGCAGCAGGACGCCGCGGAGCCGGGTCACTGTTTGCATGACATCGTGGACCACCGTCACCGCATTGGCCCCGGGGCGCTTGGCAATGCTCAGGGTGACGGCCGCTTCTTCGGTCGATGTCGCCGGGGTCGCCGATCCCGGACCCGCCTCAGCAAGGCCGGCTCCAGTGCCACCGCGGCCGTGCAGCACATAGTCCACAGGCTCGGACGGTCCGTCGGTCACGACGGCGACGTCGCGAAGATAGATCGGGCGGCCCTGCCAGGTTCCGAGCACCAGCGAACCGGCTTCTGCGGCGTCGCGGATGTAGGTGCCGGTCTCGATGAGAAGCTCCCGGTTCGCCGAGGGCTGGGCGCCGCTCTGGGTGCGTTGGTTGGCGGCGCGGATGGCGTTCGCCAAGTCGTCGAAGGTGAGCTGGTGCGAGGCGAGCCGGACCGGGTCCACCTGCACGCGAAGCTGGCGGCGCACGCCTCCGATGAGGGTGGTTTCGGCGACATCGGGGAGGGCCTTGACGGCGTCGTCCAACTGGGCGGCGAGTCGGCGGAGGGTCAGGTGATCCTGCGTGCGGCTGTGCAGGGTGAGGGCGAGCACGGGCACATCGTCGATCGTTCGCGGCTTGATGAGCGGCGCGCTGACGCCGGGCGGGATGCGGTCGTAGTTGGCCTGCAGCTTCTGATTGAGGCGGACGAGGCTTTGCCCGAGATCGGAGCCTACCTTGAAACGCACGATGACCATCGAGCTGCCGGGGCTGGAGGTGGAGTAGAGGTATTCGACGCCGGGAATTTCCCAGAGGAGCTTTTCCATCGGGCGTGTGACGCGGTTCTCGACCTCGTGAGCCGTCGCACCCGGCATGGCGACGAGCACGTCGATCATCGGCACCTTGATCTGCGGCTCCTCCTCGCGCGGCAGCATCAGCACGGCGAACACGCCCAGCATCAGCGAGGCGAGCACCGCGAGCGGGGTCAGCGGCGAGTTGGTGAACGTCGCGGCCAGCCGGGCGGCCAGACCTCGCGGGGTTCTGTCGGCAGGCTGGCTCATGGTTGCACGGTCACAGGTGTGCCATCGCGCAGCGCGGCGGGCGGGGCGAGGACGACCCGCTCACCGGCGTTGACGCCGGCCAGAAGCTCGACGCGTCCGCCGGACGCCCGCCCGGTCTTGACCAGCCGCAGCACGGCCCGGGCGTTTTCGACGACGAAGACGCGTTCCATCTGCCCGAACCGGCTGACGGCCGTTGCGGGCACGCGCAACGCCTCGGCTTCACCGGCCGGCACCAGCAGGCGCGCGAACTGGCCGGAACGGGCGGAACCGGCGGGCAGGGCGACCTTGACCAGCAGCGAGCGGCTGACGGCATCGGCGGCCGAGGAGAGCTCCTCGATTTTTCCGGCGACCGGGACGGGCGCGTCATCGAAGGTCACATTCAGGGTGTCGCCGATGTGCAGGGTGGCGGCCAGGCGTTCGGGAATGGTGCCCTCGGCGCGGAGGTGCTGGGTGGATTCGACCACCAGCAAGGGCAGCCCGGGAGTGGCGAGATCGCCGGGCAGGACATGCTTTTCGGTGACGACGCCGTCGAACGGGGCGCGCACGGCGGCATAGGAAAGCAGGGCTTCCGTCTCGGCGAGGGCGGCCTGGGCAAAACGGAGCCGGTCCTCGGCGTCGCGCTGGGCATCGGGGGGATTGACGCCCTTGGTGACAAGGGTGCGCTCACGTTCAGCGGCACGGACGGCCTCGGCGAGCTGGGCCTGAGCCTGGCGCACCCGGGCTTCGGCCTCGGGAGCGGAGAGGCTGAGCAGCAGATCGCCGGCGCGGACGGACTGACCGAGACCCCAAGGCAAAATGGCGATGGTGCCGGTGAGCTTCGCCGCGATCACGGCGCGCTCGGCGGGCCGGACGGTGGCCGGCACCTCCGTTTGGAGCGGAAGACGTTCGGCGGCCACGATCGCGGCCTGAACCGGCAGAGCCGGATCACTGGTGACCGACGTGGCGGGGGCGGACGGGCGGCAGGCGGCCAAGGCGAATGCGCCGACGATGAACGGAAGAAGGCGAGGCATCATGGCGGAGTCAGTTTTGCCCCGGCCGGCCGCCCCAGTGAATGATGTCGTCCTCGCCGAGCCAGCCGAGCTTGCGCAGGATCAGGCTGGGCGGGCAGAAACCGGTGAAGGCGGACTGGATGAGGTTTACGCCGACGAAACAGGTCAGGAGAAGCCACCACGGACTGACGAAATACGTCAGGGCCACACTGAGGAGGGTTATGGAACCGGCCAGAACACGGATGAAGGAATCGAGTTTCATGAGAGTGGTATTGACATATATGAGCATATACTCATATGCTTGTCACGATGTCAAGCGCCTGTTTTCTCCATCTCGTGTCCAAGTCCACGATCCTTCCCGATGGCGCCCTCGAGCTGGTGGCGCGGCGTTTTGCCGTGCTGGCCGAGCCGATGCGGCTGCGCCTGATCCAGGCATTGTTCGACGGCGAGAGGAACGTGACGGAGCTGGTGGAGGCCACCGGCAGCACCCAGGCGAACGTTTCCCGGCACCTGCAGACGCTGACCGGCGCGCACATCCTGAGCCGGCGGAAGGCGGGTCTGCAGGTGTTCTACAAGATTTCCGACCCCACCATCGCGCGGCTGTGCGAGCTGGTGTGTGGCAGCCTGGAAAAGTCGCTCAGCCGCCAGGCCGCGCATTTCATGCCGCCCGCCTGAGGCTCAGATCTGGGCGGCGGCGCTGACCTCGTCGGACATCTCTTCGTTTGAAAAAACCGCCTGCACGTCCTCGTTTCCGTCGAAGGCTTCGTGGAGTTGGAGCAGCGCCCGTGCGATGTCCACGCTGGTGACCGGAACGGCGGCCGCGGGGATGTAGGCGATCTCGGCACAGTCGGGCTTGAGGCCGGCCTTTTCCAGGGCCGCGGCAACTGCGTCGAAGGCATGGATGCTACAGCGCACCTCGTGGCCCTGGGCGGTGGTGATCACATCGTTCGCGCCGGCCTCGAGGGCGATTTCCATGAGGCGGTCCTCGGTCACCCGGTGGGGGGCGAGGAGGAACTGGCCGGCGTGGAGAAACTGGAACGCCACAGCGCCGGTCTGCGCGAGGTTGCCCCCGTGGCCGGCGAAGATGGCGCGCACGTCCTTGGCGGCGCGGGTCTTGTTGTCGGTGGTGACCTCCACGACGAAAGCCACGCCGCCCGGACCGTAACCCTCGTAGACCAGCTCTTCGAACACCACGCCGGGCAGCTCGCCCGTGCCCTTCTTGATGGCCCGGTCCACGTTTTCGACGGGCATGTTGGCCTCCCGGGCCTTGAGCAGGAGGGTGCGCAGCCGGGCATTGCCCTCGGGATCGCCGCCGCCCGATTTGGCGGCCATGGTGATATCGCGCGACAGCCGGGAGAAAAGCTTGCCCCGGCGGGAGTCGGTCACCGCCTTGAGCCGCTTTACCTTGGACCATTTGTTATGGCCGGCCATGGGGAGGAAAGACTGAAAGAGCGAAAGGCTGAAGGACTGAAGATGGTGAGCTCGATAACCGCGGGATTCAGACCGGGCGGCTGCGTTCAGCCTTTCAGCTATTCAGGCCTTCAGCCCTTTTTCTTCTTTGGCGTGACGTTCTTCATGCCGTCGGCGGCGGGAACGCCCGGCAGATGGGGTTCCGGCATCCGGTTGATGACGAGCTGCTGGCCGATGGTGAAGAGACCGTTGATCGTCGAGTAGAGGGCGAGTCCGGCGGCGAAATTGTAGAAGAAGATCATCATCATCCACGGCATGATCTTCATCATGGTGGCCTGAGCATTGTCCGTGGTGGGCGAGGGCGTGAGCCGCATCTGGATGATGGTGGTCGCGCCCATGAGGATCGGCATGATGTTGAGCGGAAACCCGAAGAGGTGACCGACGGTGTCGGGCGCCGATAAATCGGCGGCCCAGAGGAACGAGGCGAAGCGCAGCTCGGAGGCGCTTTGCAGCATGCTGAAAAAACCGATGAAGAACGGAATGGTGATCAGGATCGGCAGGCAGCCGCCGAGCGGGTTGACCTTGTTCTCCTTGAAGAGGCGGAGGGTCTCGGTCTGGATCTTCTGGGGGTTGTCCTTGTATTTCTCCTTCATGGCCTGCATGAGCGGATTGAGCTTGGCCATGCGCTTGGAGGAACGGGAGGCCGCGAGGGTGAAGGGCAGGAAAACCGTCTTGAGCAGCAGGGT